>JACMRH010000147.1 GCA_014376535.1 Cytophagales bacterium
CCTTTAACTGTAAACTTTACAAATAACAGTAAGCCGGGGGATGGGTTTATTATCAAATCAGAATGGGTTTTTAATGACGGAAATAAGAATGCAGGAACTGTAGACGAACCTGTAACTAATATATATAATGTTAGTGGCATTTATTCACCAACACTGATTGTTACAAATAATTTCGGTTGTAAAAGATCTTTTACCAGGGATAAATACATTAACATTTACAACCAGATAAAGCCTTCATATACAGTAACTAATAACTCCAATTGTAGCGTTCCGAGCTCGGTAACTTTCAATAACACTACAGGCGATAAAAATTTCAACTATACCTGGGACTTTGGTGATGGGATAACATTGTTGGAAAATGCAAACACGTTTACGCACCAGTATTCAAAAGCAGGCAGTTTCAAAATTCAAATAACAGCTAAAAATAATACCGGTGCATGTACTGGTTTTACCGAAAGTGATGCTAAAAATAAATTGTTTATTGGGAGGCCGATAGCAGATTTTGACATGCCTGCCCAAGTATGCGCATTTGAAAAACTTCCATTTTTTCCTAAACCAGATCCATCGGAATTGGCTGATACAGGCCGGTGGTATTTTGAAGATGACAACGTATTTGTTGACACAATTAACACAAACCATACTTTTCAAAAACCTGGCAATTGGAAAGTTAAGTTCATCTCCTTTAATAAAACATCAAATTGCAAAAGTGATACTGTAATAAAAACTGTAACTGTATTAGCTGCCCCAAAAGCTGGTATTAAAGTAGATAATATGGGAGGGTGTGTTGCCCCTCTTATAATTAATGCTCAAAACACTACAATAAACGGATCCAGTTTTAAATGGGATTTTGGTGATGGTTCATCTTCTATATCTAAAAATGATTTAAGTAATGTTTCCCATACTTATAACTCATTAGGTGAATACAATTTGACTTTATCTGCAAAAGGGAGTAATGGATGTGAAAATGTGGATACAGTTAAGATAACTATTCAGGTACCTAAAATTCTTATAAAGGCCACTTCACAAAATGGATGTATGCCTTTTGCACTTGGAATTAAGTCTACGACAAGTTCGGGAGATAGTATAACAAACTTTAACTACGACCTGGGAGATGGAGTAACAAATATTTCTAGTCCAAAAGATAGTGTTGGGGTAGTATACAATACATCAGGAAATTTTTTTCTAAAAGTAACAGCATCAACTAAACAAGGTTGCACCGCAGAATCTGATCCATTAAATATTTTCGTAGACCAGTATTGCAATGTAGATGGAGATACAACAATTAAAAATAAAAAAGGGGCGAAGGGTGCTATAGAAGTGACAAAAGTTTTGGATTGCAACCAAAAGTATTCGTTTGTTTTTAGAGACACAACCTTGAATGCAACCATTATCTCTTGGAGCGTTGATGGAAGTGTTTTAAGCGATAGGTCTAATCCAATCCCTATTACTTTCATCCCTAATCCTGCATCTCAAAAGAAATTTGTTGTATCAGTAAAATTAAAAGATGGTTTTGGAAATATACTTGAACATGGGGTGCGGGTAGTTGTTGTCAATGAGAAAGCCAATTTCGAAGAGGACTTAATGGAATTTTGCAAAAACACTTTGGTAAGGTATAAGACCATTGGCATTGATTCAACCCAAATAAATAAGTATTACTGGGATTATGGTGATTATTCAAAAAAGGACACAATCCACAATGACAGGTATAAAGACACAACTGGTTTTCACAGAAACGGAAGTACCTCACATATATATAGATGGAGAGGAAATTTTCGCCCCATGCTTACTATTGTTGACAAGTTTGGATGTAGAGATTCACTAAAACAAAAAACTCAGATAATAGTAAAAGCCCCTGATGCGCAGTTTCGAATAGACAAAGGCCGGTTCTGCAATGTGACTGATTTCAATGTAACTTTTACAGAACTTAACAGAACCCTAGTAACTCCTGGAACAACCATAACAGAATGGAAATGGTCTTTTGGAGATAATTCAACTGAAGTTTACAATACTAATACCAACGTACCGCACAATTACAAGAACACTAAATCGTATCAAAATTTTCAGATAAGGTTGACAATAAAGGATAGTGACGGTTGCGTGGATACAAAGGATTCGAATGTAACTTCATATGTTCCTAAGGTGAGTTTTAGCACTCAGGACACTTTAAGATGCAATAAATTTAATATTGAGTTTAAAAATACTTCACTTGCCAGGGTGGCTGACACAAACCAGTATACCTGGAAATATGGAAATGGTAAAACTTCCAAAGGTTTCAAAGGTAGAATGACTTATGCAGACACAGGAAAATATGACGTCACCTTAATTGTAAAAGATAATGGCGGTTGTATTGACTCTGCATTTAAGCCAGCTTATGTTAGACTGGTAAAACCAAAAGCGGCTTTCAAAATCGGAAGCGATACAGCCAAATGTCTTGGGACTTTCAGTGTTCCTTTTACGAGCCTATCAACTTATTCTAACAGCTTTAAATGGAATTTTGATGACGGAGAAGTTGCTCAAACAGATCAAAAGACTGTTTATCACTTTTATAAAAAATCGAATAAATATAACATTAAACTCACTGTAAAAGGGTTAGATGGATGCACCGATTCTGTCACTAGACAATTGGACATCAAAGGATCAAGTGAAAATCTCGAATTGAAGGATACAATTATTTGTTCTGGAGGAAGTTTTACAGCAATAGTGCGAGGTAACAATATAAATAAGTACAATTGGGATTTTGGAGATTTTACTGCGACAAATGATCTGACTACCAATGATTCAGTGGTCCATATATATACAAAACCTGGTTTGTATTATCCTAATGTAATAGTTTCAACTCCTGAAGGTTGTCAGGCTACTGTCAAATCAAAATACCCCATTATCGTTGACAGCATTTATGTTGATAAAATTTCAAATATTGATTGTGGTAAAGTGTTCGCCCCCTTAAAAGGATACTCTTTACTGAAAGCAGATAGTTTATATGAATGGGCAGGTCCCGCCGGGACAATATTTAATCCAGGTAAAGATTCATTAAGAAGTTCCGCCAACACTGTGGGAACTTATACTCTACAAGCAAAAAAGGGTAGTTGTGCTATGAAAGAAAGTGTTAATATGACTACCTCAGGTGTTGTGCCTCAAGTGGATGCAGGGCCAGATAAAAAGCAAGATTGTTTGACAGAAACCACTTCTTTAATTGGATCAAGCTCTACGAGTAATATAAAATTTAAATGGTCTGGTCCTCCTGGAACTATTTTTTACCCAAATGACAGTGTATTAAATCCTGAAGTCAACACATTAGGTGCTTTCATTTTAAAGATTACGCAGAAAACTTGTAGCAAAAGTGATACTATGTCGGTTTCTGCTTGTACACTTTACAGAAACGATACTGTTGTTGGACTATGCGCCACAAATACTGGCAACCCTGCTATTTACAATAGCTTTATGTTATCTAAATTAAATCCGTCTGTTAGTGATACTTCTGCAAGCAATAGTAGTTGGTATAGCGATAAAAATCTTTCCAATATAATTACTAATCCTGATAATTATAATGTTGCAACAGGAGATAGCTTATACGCCAAAATTGTAAGCAAAGACAATTCTGAAACTGGTAAAGCATTAGTTGTCTTTACCGTGGCAAAACTCAAAGCTTCTATTTTGCAGAATGGAGATACAATTTGTGAGAATAATCCGCCCATTATTTTAAATGCCTTCGACAATAAAATAAAAGGAATAACCTATGAATGGTTACAAAATGGAAAAGTAATAAAACAAAGTAGTTCTCCTGAAAAATTGATTTTAAATACTCCTGAGGCAACAGGTAAATATGATCTAAAGGTTTACAATAGCACTAGTACTTGTGTACCAGACCAATCTTCCTGGAAAGTAAAGATTTATGACAAGCCCGATTTGTTTTTAATTCCGGAGATGGAAGTAGAATACATTGAAGGAAATGAAACTGAAATTCCTTTAAATGTCAATCCTATATATGATCCTAATGATTCATTGACTATTAAATGGGACAAAAGTGAAAATCTGTTCTATTTCAGTGGGTTTCCGTCTGAAAGGAAAAATTTAACTACTGATGTGTCGGTTCAAAATCCAATCTATGTTCCTCAGCAGCAAGATTATTCTACTACATACAAGGTCACTGTAACTTCTGGTCCTAAAAAATTCTATTGCATCACTTCCGCATCCATCAAAGTTTACAATTTTATTCCCGCCAATATTCCCAATGCGTTCAGTCCAAATGGTGATGGATTGAATGATACATGGATTATAAAAGGACTAATTAAATATCCTAATACAAAAATTACTGTATTTAACAGATGGGGAAATATAGTTTATGAAAATAAAATAGGTCACAATGAGCCTTGGGATGGAAAAATGCATGGATCTGCCTTAACAGCAGGTACTTATTATTATATAATCGAATTCAATGGCAGCCAGGATAAAAGTGACCATAAAAAAGATGGTTCACTTACTTTGGTATATTAGGCTAATTGTCTTGTCGTTTTCCGAATAACCTAAATCTTTTACGTTTAGGTTTTACTTCTCCACCGGTACCTGAAATATCGCTTTGTTTTTCTCTTCTTCTAAACATCTTGGCAAAAAATCCATCTTCCTTTTTCATTTCACATTCAGCATCCAGAGGATAGGGGAAGCTCCCACCAACTAATCGTCTGGTTTTAGGATCATTTAAACCTTTACTGAAAAACTTGGCCCACACAGGCATAGCAAGCCTGGATCCTTTTCCCAATTCCATGCTGCTAAAATGTATTCCTGGATTATCGGCACCCACCCATACTCCAGCAAGACAATTTGGAGTGTATCCAACAAACCAAGCATCCCTATGGTCTTGAGTGGTTCCTGTCTTACCCGCCATATCACCTTTAAAACCGAATTTTTCTCTTAGCTCATAAGCCGTTCCTTTGTTTATCACATTCCGCATCATATTGGTCATGTGCCTGGATACCTCACTATCAAGAACCCGGTTTTGAGTTTTTTTAACCTTATGAAGTTCTTGTCCTTTTTGATTTTTTATTGATGTAACCATTTGTAAATCAGTCCTGGTTCCACCTGAAGCGAAAACGGTGTATGCACCAATTAATTCATAAAGAGTTAAATCAGCAGTTCCTAATGCTATTGATGGCTTGGGTGGGAGATCGCTTTTAATTCCCATGCTTCTGGCCAAAGATATTACCTGATTTATTCCTGAACGCATGCATAATTGTACGCTTATAGTATTTATAGAGTTTGCTAAAGCTCCTGCAACAGAATACTTGCCTTCGTATGTATCTTCAGAATTTTGAGGGGTCCAATTTTCGTATTGAGTATAAGTTATTTTTTGGTTTGAAATAAACTCACATGGATCAGTACCATCCTGAAGAGCTTTAGCATAAACAATTGGTTTAAATACAGAACCAACTTGTCTTTGAGAAGTAACATGGTCATACTGAAAATATTTATAATCCGGGCTTCCTACCCAGGCAAGGATATTGCCGCTTCGAGGATTTACAACCAGCATTCCGACCTGTAAATTGCTCATCATCAATCTAACAGAATCAAAGGGAGAAATTTCCATTTCCTTTTCCCCATTTTGAGTAAACATGAGCAGTTTCAAAGGTTTTTTTAATTCCTTTATGATTTCTGATTGAGATAAACCGTTATCTTCTAATAATTTGTACCGTGATGAGTTCTTTAAGCCATCCACAATAAGTTTGTTGTTTCTTCTGAAATAGCCTTGTGACCTGATATCATTTAACAAATAGGGCTGCATTCTTTTTAAATGACTACTTGCAGCTATTTCAGCATAATATTGTAACCGGGCATTTAATGTTGTGTAGATTTTTAGACCATCTGTCGATAGATTATATTTTTTACCATCTTTTCCTGGATGAGCTTCAAGCCATTCTTCTAGCTCCTGTCTAAGTTTTTCTCTGAAGTGGGGTGCAAGGCCATCATTATTATCCATTCGATGATAATTGAGAACGAGAGGTTTTGCCGTTAATTCATCCGCAAGTGTTTTGTCGATATAATTGTATTTCAACATTTGCTGAATAACAAGATTTCTTCTTTCCAGAGCTCTTTCAGGCCTTTTTCTTGGATTGTATGCAGACGGCGATTTCAGTAAACCAGCCAATACTGCTGCTTGTTCAGGTTTTATTTTGTCAGGAGTAACATTAAAAAACCGTTGTGTGGCAGTTTTAATACCGTAGGTGTCTTCTCCAAAAGAGATAGTATTTACATAAAGCATTAAAATTTCCTGTTTGCTGTACAATTTCTCTAGTTGGTTAGCAATTATAGCCTCTTTGATTTTGTTAACAGGCATAGTAAGAAGTCCATAATTTTTTCTTCCAAAAAGATTTTTTGCTAATTGCTGACTTAAAGTACTTCCACCTCCTGAATTTTTTCCAAGCAGAACGCTTTTGAATAATACCCTGATTAAACTTCTGGTATCCACACCAGTATGCTCGTAGAACCTTGCATCTTCTGTAGCGATAATGGCATCAAATACTACTTTGTTAACTTCTTCATATTTAGCTTCTGACCGGTTTTCAACGAAATATCTTCCTAACAAAATGCTGTCTGAGGAGTAGACTTCGGATGCTTGATATTTTTTTATTTCCTGCAATTCAGTATTGTCCGGCATTTTGCCAAACATACCAGAAGTAACTGAATAGTAGAGGATTATTGGACCAGTTATCAATAACAAAATGAAAGCAAAAGCTGCTCCAAATCCAAATAGAATTTTACGTTTTAAGGGCAATGACTTAAACCATATTATCGGCCTCACAAAAAGGAATTGAAGAATGGACAAGACTGAATTATAGACTATCCCTGCTATATTTTTAAATTTTTCCATTTTATTAAGTCCGCCTTGAATGTTAGATTTCACTAAGATAACAATGATAACAATTTTAATTTGTTGATCAATTTATTCAATCGCGAAGGTCATTATCTTTTATATATCTGTTTAATCCAATCTATAAAAGTACTACAAATGAAGTTTATGGCATAAAAATTTTAGAAAAATGAAATCAAAAAAAAATTAAAACTATTGGTATGAAAAAGAATGATTTAATCCTTGTTGCATGTTTGATTTCTTCGGTAGCATTTCTAGGTTTTACCAGAACAAATGCTGCTCCATCTTCTGATAATGTAGAACAAACTACTGCATCGACTGCTTCTACAGGTCAAAGAACTTCTAGTACTTCTTCAACAAGATCTAATACAACAAATAGCACTACAAGGAATTCTACCACCAGCAGCACAAACAGTACAAGCAGAACTACTGGTTCTACGAGCGGAGTTACAACATCTTCAACAGATCAAACAACTTCTACTACGGGCTCAACTTCTGGCATGTCTACTTCAGGATCAACAGGAATGACTACTGGTTCTACTACAAATTCCACTGGAACAACTTCTACTACGGGTTCAACTGGTTCTACAACAGGAACAACCTCTACTTCTTCAACAACTGGTTCAGGCACTACTTCCAATTCAACCACAGGCTCAAGCCCGGGAACTGGAACTACCTCGACAACTATGTAATACTGTTTGCTTATAAATCTAAGCCATTCTGTTTTTCAGAATGGCTTATTTTTTTTGTAATTTTCTCGATATGAAATACCTTTTTTTCGATTTACGTGCATTAGGCTTAATGCGTATTTGTATTGCCCTCGTAATAATTTTAGATCTAAGTATCCGAATTTCTGACCTGGAAGCATTTTATACAAATACTGGTGCCGCTCCGCTACAAATGCTTTTTGGTTATGCCTGGAACAATCAATTTATATCATTGCATACAATAAGTGGCGCTTATGAAATACAATTCTTGCTATTTCTTTTGTCATATTTTTTTGCCTTCCTATTGTTTATAGGCTACAGAACACAATTATTTACATTTCTATCCTGGGCAATGATGGTCTCATTGCATAACAGGAATGGCTTAATTCTGCAGGGAGGGGATGATTTATTGAGGATGATCCTCTTTTGGAGCATATTTATTCCCTGGGGTAGGAGATATTCTTTTGACAGTATAAAATCTGTTTCTGATATAAAAGCATATGAATTGCGTACTCCTGCAGTTTTGGCTTATCTATTTCAAATTTGTTACCTCTATTCAGGCTCTGCTTTACTAAAAGGAGTAGAGTGGAATACTGATTTTTCAGCTCTTTATTATGTGTATAGTTTAGACCAGATATCATATCCAATCACTTCACTTTTATATCCACATCCTGAACTTTTAAAGATTTTAACAGCATTAGCCTATTATTTTGAATTACTTATTCCATTGCTGTTTTTCGTTCCTTTCAAGCATGGTTTATGCCGAAGCCTGGGAGTAGTATTGATAATACTTTTCCATTCACTAAACGAAATTGCCCTGTTGATAGGCTTATTTCCTTACATCGGAATGGCCACCAGTATAGGCATTTTGCCAAGAGGATTTATGGACAAGTTTGAATACTTTTTTAGAAATTTAAAATACAAGATGGTTTTTGTTTTCACTCTGGCAGGTACCTTTATCAAACTGGTTATTTCTTATCGGACACCCCTTTACAGAGATTCAATCATCACATCAGGACTTGTAATTTTTTTTATGGTTTTTGTGTGTGACTGGAATTATAGCAATTTGCATTTTGTGAAGAGTAAACTTTCTGATGATCTGAGATTTATCGGTTATGGATTGAGATTAGACCAAAGTTGGGGAATGTTTGCACCTGGTGTTTTAAAAGATGATGGTTGGTATGTTTTGCATGGAGAATCTAAAACCAAGAAGCACATGAACTTAATGAACCCACAGGAAAAGTTAAACTATAATAAGCCTAAAAGTGTAACAGCTCATTTCAAAAACGATAGATGGAGAAAATATTATGAAAATCTTATGTTAGCTGACCATAGTTTTATGAGAGGATACTATTGTAGTTACAAAACCAGGATCTGGAACGAGGAACATCCTGGACTAGCACTTAAGTCCTTGGAAATCATTTATATGAGAGAACTAACTCTTGCTGACTATCAATATTTTAAACCAGAGAAGAATTTGCTTTGGAGATGTGATTTTTAATATTTATCAAAAAATCTTTTAAGCAAATACAGCTTATTATTTAATACAGCAACATTCCCTAGTCTTTCATACGTAAACTCCCAAAAGAGTAAAGTATGAAAGGCAGCTTAGAAAATAACCTGACAGAAAAAACTTTAAAGCTCGCTGAGTATATTCAGTCGGCTTCTGTTAATGCAACAGACACAAACTCATTTCGAAGAAGGTTGAAGGTAATGTTTGCTTTGCCACAGGCAAAAATATTCCTCATTCAAATGATGGATGTTTCTTTCCGGCCCAAAGACAATAAGAAAGTAGCTGCTTTTGTCAAAAAAGTTATTCAAAATTCAAAATTTGCTGCATCACAGTTATTTACCAAACCTGAAAATTTGCTTGTAGAGATATTCCTCTCATTTGGGTATAATTTTCCTGGGATAAGCATTCCAGTCATGCTTTCTAAAATAAGAAAAGATGCTAAAAATGTAGTTTTTCTGAAAGACAGTAA
>JACMRH010000148.1 GCA_014376535.1 Cytophagales bacterium
AAATTCCTTTTTCAGAAAAGGAATAAGATTTCTAATATAAGTACCGATACCTGAATCAAAAGCTTTTCGGGCATCCAATACCATTTTGGGTTTGAATTGCATATGCATAATTACAAAAGTATATTGTTAGTTTTGTAACCTATACATAAAGCGTTTATGCAATTAGCAAGAATTTTACTTTTTGAAATTGTGAATAAGAGTGCTCAAATGTTTTTGTATTGGACTCATTTTATATGGCTGAAAAAAAAACCCACATCATAATAGAACCCGGTAAGCTTGAGAAAAATTATTGGAGGGATGTTTGGGAGCAACGGGAATTGGTTTATATCCTGTCCTGGAAAGATATATCTGTTAAATACAAACAATCAGTAATTGGATATGGATGGAGCATATTTCGTCCCATTTCAACATTACTTGTGTTCATTTTTGTATTCCAGAATGTTTTTGGAAAGACTACTCCAGGGGTTCCTTATGCGCTGGTAGTATTATGTGGAATAATTCCATGGCAGTTTTTTGCAAGTGCCATATCCAGTTCAAATGAAAGTTTAGTAAGTAATGCCGCCATGATCTCTAAGGTATATTTTCCTAGAATATTTCTGCCAGTAAGTGCAATTATGATAAGTCTACCTGACTTTCTTATTTCTATTGTATTACTTTTTTCTCTTATTTTATTCTATAATGCCGGAATTGGGCTGCCAATTTTGCTATTACCATTTACATTTTTAATCCTGTTAGTACTTATATGTGGGATTTCATTCTTGTTTTCCGCACTTAACGTTAAGTATAGGGATTTTAGACACATAATTGCTTTTTTTCTTCAAATTGGTGGCTATTTGTCTCCGGTTGCTTACACTATCAATATAATTCCTGCTAAATGGCATTGGCTCTATGCTCTGAACCCATTAGTGGGATTATTAGAGGCCATCCGTTGGTCGGTGATTCCTAATTATTCTCCGTTAAATGTGAATTGGTATCTTTATTCGGTTTCATTCTCCGTTGTATTTCTTTTAATCGGAATCCGATACTACAGAAAGACTGAAAAGGGATTTGCAGATATCTTATAATTATGGCTTGGGTTATTAAAGCAGAAAATATTTCTAAACAGTATTTTCTTAACAATTCTTCGAACTTAAATCTAAAAGAAGCTATCGTTTCTTCTTTTAAAGAGCTGTTTTCAGCAAAGAAAATCAAAGAAGAGAAAGACGGTTTCTGGGCACTTAAAGACTTATGCTTCGAAATTAATGAAGGTGATAAAGTTGGCATAATTGGTAGTAATGGTGCAGGGAAAAGTACACTTCTAAAAGTTCTCAGTAGAATAGTTGAGCCCACATCAGGAAGATTAGAGTTAAAAGGAAAAATTTCAAGTTTATTGGAAGTTGGAACAGGATTTCATCCTGAACTAACTGGAAGAGAAAATATCCTTCTCAATGGATCAATTCTAGGGATGAAACGGGTTGATATTGTTGCAAATACACCTAAGATAATTGAGTTTTCGGAAATTGCAGATTTTATCGATACTCCAGTAAAACATTATTCTTCAGGGATGTATGTAAGACTAGCTTTTGCGGTAGCAGCCCATCTTGATCCGGAGATTCTTGTATTAGATGAAGTATTGGCAGTTGGAGATGCTTCTTTTCAGAAAAAATGCTTTGATAAAATACAGGAAATCAATAAAAGTGGCAAAACAATCATCTATGTAAGCCATGATGAGAACAGTGTAAAAAAACTTACCAACAAAGTAATTTACCTGCAAAAGGGAAAGTTGAAGTTTTTTGGGAATAGTGAGGAAGCGTTGGCATTATATGAAAATGACAAATAAGCCTATTAAAAGGTTATTTTTTAGGGTTTAAAATCCGTTAAAATGGTAATAAACAAAAGAAGTATTTTTAATTTCTTATATTTTTTTCTATTGTGCCTTATTCTTCTTCCTTACAATCTAGTGAACAATATGGAAGCGGGTTTGGATCCATCTTGGAAGATTGCAATAGGCTTAGCCTTACAGAAAAATTTGTGTTTCGGAACCGACTTTATATTCACTTATGGTCCTTTAGGGTTTTTAAAATCAAAATATCTACTTGGCACTAACAAATGGACCATATTATTTTTTGAGGTCTTTATAATTACCTCATTTGTATATGGAATTAAAATTTATGCTTCAAAATTCAGCCATTGGCTAAGTCAGTTAATTCTTGTTCTATTATGTTTAAGTATCAAGGAAGAAGATACTATTCATTTGTTGTTTCCTTGTCTTATAATTCATGCTTTTTATTTTCTTAAGGAGAATTCAATCCTTTCTTTATGGATATGTGCAGTTGTATCCATTCTTAGCTTATATATAAAAGTCAACTATGGAATCATTTCCATCTTGCTTTTTTATGGAATATTACTTGCATCAATCATTAAAGACCAGAAAAACATAAGGATTTTATGGCCTCCACTTGCTACAAATGTGATTTTGCTTATTTTAATAAGTCTTGTTTACAATGTAGATCTGCAAGGTCATATTCTTACAGGCTTCTTTCTCACTAAGTCTTATAATGAGGCAATGGCTATTCCACTTGCAAACAATGCGGATCCTTCATTTTTAATAGCGCTTTTATGCACATTTGTTATTTTGATTGACGGTGCACTTACATTAAAAAATGGGTATAAAAATCGTAGTGCATGGGCTAATATTTTTCTGGCTTTTCTATATTTCTTTCTTCTTTTTAAAAATGGTTTTGTCAGGTCAGATGAGGTCCATTCCAAAGAATTCCTTTGCCTGGTTCCAATTCCATTTTTACTAATTTCATTAACCGGTGAAAAGTATTATGATTTCAGAAACATAGGATTTGTTGTAATCACATTAATAACTTTTCTTTTTACCAGTGGCTTTTCAAATTCATTGCTTTCATTGAATTATTTTAAGCAAATATTTAACTATGTAAATCAAAATGAAATTTCATATGGAAATAAGGATACCAAATATGCTACACCCCTTGAGATTGTCGCATCAATAGGGAATCAAACTGTTGATATATTTCCTTGGGAAGTCGCTGCATTGTATAAAAATAAACTCGTATACGATCCAAGACCGATTATACAGAGTTATTCTGCTTATGATGAGTATCTTGACTCCTTAAATGCGGAAAAAATAAATTCGGGAAAAGGACCCCAAAACATACTTTATGCCAATGATCCAATAGATATTAGAGTTCCTTTCTGGGAGGAATCAATAACTAAAAGACAGATACTGGCAAATTACGTTTCAGTCAGCAATTTTGAGTTATTGGAAAATGCGGTAAATTCTGTATCTCAAACATCTAAATTTAATGAAAATGAATTTAGCGTCTTGAATCCTGAAGTTTGCCAGGAATTTAAGATGGAGAACCTGTCAATAGAAGATTATTTTTATAAAGGAATTAAAACAGGTTGGTACAATAAAAATTTACCTGAAAAGTATAACTATATATATTTAAAAAAAAGGCAACATCCCTTAAATTTGGTTTCAAATAAATTGATTTCAGAAAGGACTATCAAAGTTGGTGAAGAACTTGATATACCAAAGTCTAGGGATCCTCTTTATATGTACGCTGAGATTGATTTAAACTGGATTGGAAAATTGAAAAGTTTTTTTCTTCATCCAGATCCACTATTAATTTCCTTTTTGTATGAGGACAGCACAATAAGATCTTATCAAGCAATAATTCCAATTTTTAAAACTGGTGTGCTTGTAAACATGCGCGTAATTGACAAGCATGATGCTTACCTTTTTTTTAAATATGCGAGTAAAAGAAACAAAAAAATTGAGTCAATAAGATTCTTGGGTAGTTCATTATTTACTGATATTAAGATCAAACTTGTCCAAACTTCCTTTCAATAGTATTAATTTAAATGTTGAATGTTAAAAGTATTATACAGAATTTCCGATAAAGGCCGTCCTAAACAAAAATTACCAAATGCTTCAAAGGAAAACTGCCTGCAAAATGCATTGAATGTCTTTGGTCATGAAGATTTTTATGTTTTTGCAGATAATTGCACTCAGGAGACGATTGATATGATTATTTCCAAAGGTTTAAACCCTTTTAACTTATCTCTTGGTAATAGTGGCTCATGGAGACACTGTGTTAATTTTGCAATTAATAATTTTTCACTTGAAACCTTCATTTATTTTTTGGAAGATGATTATCTACATTTGAATACAGCCAAAACTGCATTAATGGAAGGGCTTCAAATAGCAAGCTATGTTACATTGTATGATCACCCAGATAAATATATCGACGGAATAAATCCATTTGTCAGGTTCAATTCAGAAAAATCCAGAGTTTACAAGACTGAAACTACTCATTGGAAGGAAACGAATTCTACTACCATGACTTTTGCAACAAGTGTAAAAACCATAACAAAGGAAAAAGGAATATGGTGGAAATTTACCGAAAATGTACTTCCTGAAGATTTTAATGCATTTCAAAAAATCATCAACTATTCAATTAGAAATCCTTTTAGATTCAAAAGGAAACTTATTTCTGCATTACCAGGATTATCTACTCATTCTGAAGTAGAATGGATTTCTCCTTTTGTTGATTGGTCAACTATCTAATAATTAGAATTGTCAATCATTCCGTACAATTTAGTATAGGTTCAGCCAACTTTATCTTAAATTGGACGGTTTACAGATTATTTGTTTTAATATTCAGAGTTAAATAATTACGAATGAAAGAATGGCTTTATAGAGCTAACGAAAAGGTAGTAAAACGTTTAAACACCTCCTACGACGAAAGTGATCATGATTATTTGATTTTTTGGATTAGCAGGCCTTCAGTATTACTGGAGTTTCTTAAAAGATTCATTTTTCTATTTCTTAAAATTTTCATTGAAGCAAAAGCAGAAAATTTTGTTGAAACAGAACCCGTAGATAGTAAGATAGTTGACAGCAACGTCAATGAAAAACCTGGTATTTACATTTCACAGGGCTTCTTTAATTTTCTTCTTTATAGAAAAACGAAGCTTTATATAGAAGAAATTCCGGCCGTCTATAAACCTCTTTACAATGTTGATAATTTTAATAAAGCCGATTTTGTTTTTTATGACCATCCTAAGCCTGTCGTTAGTATCATTATCCCGGTTTACAATCAACTGGCACATACACTGTCCTGCTTAAAAACCATATCTGATAACAATACTGTAAATATTGAAGTCATTGTTGTAAATGATTGTTCGACAGATTCAACCCAACTAATTCTTCAGGAAATAAGCGGTATTAAATTAATTAACAATTCTACCAATCTTGGATTTTTAGAGAATTGCAATTTGGCAGTTAAGGAGTCGAATGGGGAATTCATATGTTTTTTAAACAATGACACACAAGTACAGATTGGTTGGCTGGAATACTTGCTTAAAGTTTTTCATGATTTTCCAGACGCAGGCGGGGCAGGCTCGATGTTAATTTATCCTGATTTGTCTTTACAGGAAGCTGGAGGATTAATTTGGAAAGATGCAACCGGAATGAATGTGGGTAAATTCCAGGATGTTTATAATCCACTTTACCGCTTTGTAAGACCAGTGGACTATTGTTCAGGTGCCAGCCTTTTAGTCAGAAAAGAAGATTTTATTAAGCTAGGCTTATTTGATCCTATTTTTAAACCTGCATATTATGAAGATACCGATCTGTGTTTTTCCCTTCGTTCAGTATTAAACAAAAAAATATATTATCACCCATTTTCTATTGTTATTCACGATGAAGGCTTGAGTTCAGGAACTGACCTTAACCAGGGAGTAAAACATAATCAGGTATTAAATCATACCAAATTCAAAGAAAAATGGCAATCTGTTTTAGAAAATCATCCAATAAGTGAAGGTCATGATTTATATAAATCAATAACCAGATTTTGTGGTATAAAAACGGTTCTAGTAATTGATTCATATGTTCCATTATATGATAAAGAATCTGGTTCGAACAGAATATTTTGTCTGTTAAAGATTTTTAAATCCTTAAATTATCATGTCATATTTCTTCCTGATGATCAACAAAAGGAATCTCCTTACGCTGAAACATTACAGGAAATGGGAATTGATGTCTTGTATTGCATTGATAAATTTCAGATTCCGGTTATAACGCAATTAGAACAAAGAATTAAGGATATTGATGTAGCCTGGATTTGTAGGCCTGAGCTAAATAAGAAATACGGAACCTTTTTAAAGGAAGCAGGGATCAAAACCATTTATGATACTGTTGATTTACACTTTATAAGACTTGAAAGAGAGGAAAAAATAACCGGAATTAATAAAAAATGGAAGAAGGTAAAAGAAACGGAAATGCTCTTATGCAAAAAGGCCGATAAAATTATTGCCATTACGGAATCGGATAGAAATACCCTGATCTCAAATAAAATTGAACCTCATAAAATATTTACGGTTCCAAATGTCCACATTTATAAAAATGTGGAGAGGACCTTTGAAGAAAGGTCAGGTTTATTATTTATAGGAAGTTATGTGCATACACCGAATGAAGATGCGGTTGTTTGGCTTTGCAATGAAATAATGCCTTTAGTATGGAAGGAATTACCTTTTCTAAAAGTTACTTTGCTCGGAAGCGGAGTAACTGAAAAGGTGAAGTCATTAGAAAGTGAAAGAGTATTAGTA
>JACMRH010000149.1 GCA_014376535.1 Cytophagales bacterium
AAAATTTCAATATCTTTTAACATGATTATTAAAACAAAAAAAACACAATTAGAGAAAAAAGCCTACATCAAAATGGCGATGATTGACATTGTGAAACAACAATGGAAATGGGCTGGTATCCCTGTTGCAATTGCAGCAATTACCTTTTTCTATCCAAACACAGTATGGTTTATCGTAATTGCACTTTTAACGGTGATCTTATACGGTATTTTCTGGCTGATCCAGTTTACTGGAGTAACACAACTGGAACAAAACAAGGTTATGTTTGAAAAGCTGAAATATGAAATTGACGGCCGTCAGATCATGATCAAGCTCAATGAGAAACAAGGCATGCAGTTAACCTGGGACCAGATTAAATCAGCAAAGAAAACTGACAATGCTTTTATCCTGAATGTTTCAAGAGGCCAGTTTATCCTATTGCCTTTCAAAGTTTTCACTTCTGATAACGATATTCGCTTTATGGAATCAATTCTTAAAAGAAAAGAATTGGTGAAATAGTAAAACGTATTTTAATGGGCTCACTTGCATATTGTGGGGAGTCAGCTATCTTTGTGGAAAAATATACAGAATTGAATACAGAATATTTATCCCATATTTTGCCCAAAGGCTTGTTAGATCACTTTAAGATAACAGCGTTTTTAGAGCTGTGTAACATCGCTGACAAAACAGAGTTTTATGAGATCCAGCTAGAAGAAAATAATACGATTTTAGGCGATTTTGATCAAAATCTTTACGAATCCAAAGGCTTCACAGAAGTTGTATTACAGGACTTTCCTATTCGTGGTAAGGCTGTTTTTTTGAGGTTTAAACGCAGGCGTTGGCGACTTAAAAAAGATAAAACCAAAGTACTTCGAAATGACTTTTCATTTGTAGCCGTCGGTTCTGGATTTACCCAAGAGTTGTCGGATTTTTTAAAAGATAGAGGTCGATACAAGGGTCGATACGATCACGAATATAAGTAGTTTTTATGGTGTCAAAAGCGATAAACTCAATCGTCATTACAAAAAGAATGTAAGTGGTTATGAGACTTGGAATCAGAAAGAACACGCTTGTAGATATTTGATTTTTCCACACAATATAGGTTCTTATTTGAGTATAGATGAGCTTTCTCTTTCAAAAGGGGAATTGTACACCTTCATAACTAACAAGGAAGGGAAAGGCAAAAAGGGAACTTTGGTTGCTGTAGTCATGGGTACAAAAGCGAGTGATATCGAGGCTGTTTTAGAGTTGATAAGCTTAGAGAAGCGCCAGCTAGTAGAGGAAATTACTTTAGATATGGCAAAGAATATGGAAGCAGGAGTTAAGAATGCTTTCCCCAATGCAACACTAGTTACTGATCGTTTCCATGTAGTAAAACTGGCATTAGATGCGCTTCAACACATCAGAGTAAAGCTAAGATGGGAAGAGATGGACATTGAAAGCAATGCATTATCAGCCATAAAAGCAGCTAAGAAGCAGTTAGATGCCGCTTTGAAAGACTACATCGACCAACCAGAAAAACACGAAAAGTTAATAGAAGAATATAAAGTTAAAGTACAAGAAAAACAGCCTATTGAGTTTGAAAATGGAGATTCCCCAAAGCAATTATTAGCGAGAAGTCGGTATATTTTGGCCAAAAAAGAAGTGGAGTGGACAAAAAATCAACAAGAACGAGCAGAAATCTTGTTCTCAAATTACCCCGATTTAAAAACAGCTTATCATGAAGTATTGGCTTTTAGAAATATTTATGAGCAGACAAATATCAATAGTGCCAAACTCAAATTTGAAGCTTGGATAAAAAAAGTGCAAGACACTGAAATGAAAGCATTTTATACGGTTGCCAACACGGTAAATAACAACTTAGACAACATTCTGAACTTCTTTAAAAACAGACACACAAATGCAAATGCAGAGTCGTTTAATTCAAAAATAAAGTTATTCAGAGCCAATCTAAGAGGGGTAGCTGATACAACATTTTTCCTGTTTAGATTACATAAACTATTTGCCTAGTCCCCACTAAATATAACTGAGCCT
>JACMRH010000150.1 GCA_014376535.1 Cytophagales bacterium
AATGGAATAAGTAAAATGCCATTTATTCTGAAATCCATTACTGAGCTTCATAAAAATTATTGAAGCAGATTCTAGTAAGATTGTAAGTACCAGGTATAAATATCCCATTTCACTTTAATTAGCTTCAATCAATCTTCTGTGGTAATTTATTTGTCCAAGATGATAATTCAAGTGGCCTGCAAAAAATACCAGGTAACTCCCAATAGATTTTTTCCCGGCAAAATCGAATTTAAAATCTAATTTCAAGTTTTCCTGGCTAAGCCCATTGATAACCTGAGAAGCCATACTACTACATGCCGATACTTTGGCAAGCAATTCATTTGTTGGTAAATCCTTTAATAGAAACTCCTCATCCCTATCTCTGATATATCCGGTATTTCCTAAAGTGGCGCCTATAAAATGGCTTATACTACCAACAAGGTGTAAACATAAATTGCCTGCAGAATTACTAATTCCTGGTTTTACAACCCAAATATGTTCTTCAATAGAATAACTTTCAATTTCCTTATAAAGTTTATCAAGGTCTCTGGTATAGATAAGTGCGATCTCTGAGGCTTCCAAAATGGTTTACTTTCTTTGTTAAAGATAATTCAAACTAAATGATTCCACGTTGAAATTAGTTTTTGCCCTAATAAAAAATCAGAATAATAATTTCCTAAAACGTTATAAGCTAATTCTATTCAATTTATAAGTTTTTTAAAAAATATTTAAAAAGAAACTGAAAAAAAATCTTGACGGGCATGAAAATTTAAGAATCTATTGCATCTCATCTATGATCTTATAAATTCAAAATCATGTTAGAATTTAATGTTTTACAATGGGCAGTAATGATAAGCAACGGCTTTAAATATTTTCTTTTTTTGGAAAGCTCTGAACATGATCTAAAAACGCCAATGGAAATTCAGATAAAAGTAATACCATTCCAAAAACTACAGGATGCCAAAGCGATAAAATCTCTATTTGGAAACTCAGTGTATATGCTAAAATCTATAAATGATTATGAACTTTTATATGAGATGGCTCAGGGTATTGATGGTATTAAATATTGGGTTCACAACTTTGTTGAATTTAAAAACCTTGAAATTAAAAAAGCCATTGCACTTGTTAATTAGATGGCACGAAAGTTTATATTAGATTATGAACATAAATAATTAATATCATGAAAGCCGAAAAAAGTAAATCGCCCAAATCTGCTCCTAAAAAAAGTTCAGCTAACAAATCTGAAAAAGAAACAAAATCTAAATCAAAAGAATAAATTTTCTTCGATTAATTAAAAAGGTTGTCAGTTAATTCTGTCAACCTTTTTTTTCATTTCGGCAGTTCTACTGGCTTTTCAATTGCAAGAAAGTTAACTAGCTTTTTCTTTTTATTATAGACTGGCTGAATATGAAGTTGGCAATGATAAGGTGTGCCTTCTTTTTTATAATTTAAAACAGTTGCAGCTACCTCTTCGCCACATTTCAATGCTAGCCTAATCCTTTCATTGGTTTTAAAATCAGTATCCTTTCCTTGTAAAAAATTAGGTTTTCGTCCTAAGACCTCCTCTTTAGAATAACCAGTCATTTTTTCAAATTTACTGCTGGCAAAGCGTATTTGCTGGTTCACATCAGTTATTAGAATTGCAGTTCCTAAATCCTTTAATAATTTCTGAAAATCAATACTTAATGACCATTTATAACGAATAGACAGTTTGTTAATTTCATTCCAGTCTTTTTCCCAGGTTTGTAGTTTTGGTCGTTTTATAAATTCCCAGGCACAGATTAACGGTGTGACAACAGCATTTTTATATTTTAAACTAACCATCTCAGAATATTGCCCCCAGTTTTCCATTCTCAACATATAAGTGGTATAAAAACCAGTTATTAAAGATTTTGTTAGATAAAATTTGAGTTTTGCAATAGTATTGCCAATGAAGAAATTCGGTTTAATGCATCAAATAAAAATATTCTAAATTTGCCCGATGAAAAAGAAAGTAATACTTATAATAATGGATGGTTGGGGAATTGCCACCAACACTAAAGTTTCTGCGGTAGACGCTGCTAACACTCCTTTTGTTGATTCTCTGTACACAAAATATCCACATAGCAAACTTGAAGCTTCAGGTTTGGCTGTTGGCTTGCCTTTAGGCCAAATGGGAAATTCTGAAGTTGGCCACATGAATATTGGAGCAGGAAGAGTTGTTTATCAGGACCTGGTGAAGATAAATCTGGCCGTAGAAAACAAAACTTTGAACACAGAGCCAACTTTAGTGGAAGCTTTCCAATATGCTAAAACAAATAATAAGAAATTGCATTTTATCGGCTTACTTTCTGATGGAGGTGTTCATTCTCATATTACACATTTAAAAGGATTGTGTACCGCTGCCCAGGACTTTGGGCTGGACAAGGTTTTTGTCCACGCATTCACTGATGGAAGAGATACTGACCCAAAAGGCGGCATCGGTTATATCAATGAAATACAAGCACATCTGGTAAAAACTGGTGCCAAAATAGCATCTGTAATCGGAAGGTACTATGCGATGGACAGAGATAACCGTTGGGAAAGGGTAAAACTAGCCTATGACCTGATGGTGAAGGGAAAAGGCAAGCCTGTAAAAGACATTTCAAATGCTATTCTGGAATCTTACAGTTCTAATGTTAGTGACGAATTTATTCAACCGCTTATTGTAGTAGATGACAACAGCAAACCATTGGCTGTAATTGAAGAAGGTGATGTGGTGCTATGTTTTAATTTCAGGACAGATAGAGGTAGAGAAATAACACAGGCATTGACCCAGCAAGATTTTCCTGAGCAGGAGATGAAAAAGCTAAACCTGTATTATGTAACGATGACAAACTATGACGATTCATTTCAGAATGTAAAAGTCATTTTTGACAAAGACAATTTAAATAACACTTTAGGTGAAGTTTTGGCAAACGCAGGTAAAAAGCAAATAAGAATTGCAGAAACTGAAAAATATCCGCATGTTACTTTTTTCTTTTCCGGCGGAAGAGAAAAAGAATTCGAAGGTGAGAAGAGGTTATTATGTCCATCAGCAAAAGTTGCCACTTACGATTTAAAACCTGAAATGAGTGCTTACGAAATCAGGGATGCTATTTTACCGGAATTAAGAAAAAAAGAAGTTGATTTTATATGTCTCAATTTTGCCAATCCGGATATGGTTGGTCATACTGGTGTATTCGAAGCAGCTGTTAAAGCCTGTGAAACTGTGGATACTTGTGTAAACAGCGTGGTGACCACTGGTTTAGAAAATGGTTACACCTCTATCATAATTGCTGACCACGGTAATGCTGATTTTATGGTTAACCAGGATGGGACACCAAACACTGCCCATACAACAAACCTGGTTCCATGCATTTTGGTTGACAATGAATATTCGCAACCAATTAAAGATGGTAAATTAGGTGACCTTGCCCCCACAATCCTTCAATTGATTGGAGTACAACAACCAAAAGAGATGACGGGCATTTCTTTGCTTTAATTAGTCATAATTTTTTGTATCAAAAGGGAAGTCTACGGGCTTCCCTTTATTGTTTTTAAACCTGAACTCATAAGTACGTTTCATTAAATAAATTACTTTTTCAGCTCATCACGCATTTATCTTATCATTAAAATTCGATTATGAAACAAAACGGCATTAATCTCTTTTTAGCCCTTGCAGTGTCATCTGTCGCAATTTTTACCAGTTGCAAAAGAAGTAAATCGGAAGATCCGGCCCCTACTCCTGTTGAAGAAATCAAGAAAAAAGAAGTCAAACAATCTGATCAAACCGGATCTTCTGCTGCAGATGATGTTTTAGAGGATGTGAACGGTTTCATAAATAACAATGTAGGAGGAGGTAGCAACAAACGAACCGAGGCTTATAACCTGCCTTGTGGGGTTGTTTCAGTTGACTCCAGTACTGTGGGGACTACTAAAACTTACAAAATGAAATATGGTAAAGAAAGTAAATGCGGATATAAACGAAAAAGTGGACTAGTCACATTTCAATTAATTAATGGAACAAGGTTTAATGAGGATAGCTCTAAATTCAAACTTACTTTTACAGACTATGTTGTAGAAGTAGAGGCAACCAATGATATTGTTAAATTGAATGGATATCTTACATCCACAAATACTACTGGTGGCTATATTTGGGAAAGCGTTACTGCTGGTAAAACTCTCTCCCAACAAATTAGAGGATCCTTTGATGTGACTTACTCTAATGGTGTAACTAAAAACAAAAAGTATTTTCAAACACGTACCTGGGCTTCAAACAATGGTTGGGCAGGATTGTCATTGACAGTTAATGGCGACACACTTTCAGATGTTTCTGAGATTGGAAGAACATTGGATGGCGACTATCCATATCAAACTCATATTTTAACCCCTTTCACATGGTCAAATTGTGGTACAGGATTTCAGGGGCCATATGTTCTCAAAGTGGGTAAGGCTCGATTAGATGCTGTAGTGCCAGTATTGTCACCAACATATTTTCAGATCGAGGCTGGGTACAACAATACTGGAACCATCATTTCCCCTACCCCAGTTGGAACTTGCGAAGCCAATACCTACAAAATCACTACTGTTTTAGGCACCACAACAATTACTCAATACCAACTGTATTAATAAATTAAAATTATTCACTGGAAAAATTATTTTCAGGGAATAATTATTCAAATATTACATTTAATCTTTTGTGGCTCAATAGTTTTGAAACTCAATTACTAAAACTGGAACCGTGAGCGAGGAAAACTTCAATGATCAGCATCTTAATTTCGTCCGTACTTTATATTCTGAGAGCCTTAAGCTTTTAAAAGAGAAATCTATACAAACTGATGTTTCGATCGATTCTGAAAAATATACCAGCCTCAGGTTTGACTTGCAGAAACTTGGATTCGCCAGCATTTACAATTTGAAAAAGTGCACTCGGGAAGGCTTGAAAATTGAAGATTCGGTTCTAAATTATATGGAAAAAAGATTTCAGCGGTTGAATGACTCTATTCATTCTGCATATCAAAAAAAAAGTCCAACAACAGGGTTTTTGACAATTTTAAAAGTTATTCCACCAATAATATGTTGGTTTCTTAAGTCTTTACTAAATAGTTATAGCTCCCTCAAGGTAAGAAATTGCTTTTCCTCCAATCTCTATTCTTTCACCTAAGTATTTACAAAAAAGCTCCCCTCCTCTTTCAGAAACCTGTTTAGCCTTAAATTCATTTTTACCCGTTTTCCGGAACCAATATGGAACCAACGTTGTGTGGGCCGATCCCGTAACTGGGTCTTCATTAATTCCAGATTGAGGAGCAAAAAACCGGGAAACAAAATCGCAATCATTTCCCTTTGCAGTTACACAAACCCCTCTTGCGCTTACCTGAGATAGTAAACCCCAATCTGGCTGAAACTGCTTTATTTGGTCTTCAGAATCAAAAACAAGCAGATAATCTGTTTTACCTTTAAAGGCCTCAGAGGGAATTGCCCCGAGTCCTTCAACAAACTCATGAGGGACATTTACTTTTTCAAGTTTATCCGATGGGAAGTTCAAAACGTATAGGTTGCCCCTAACTTCTACTGTAAGTACTCCACTTTTAGATTTAAAACTAAAAAAATTACTTCTCGAATTAAGGTGGTTTTTTAATACATGAACAGAAGCGATTGTTGCATGACCGCACAATTCAACTTCTACAGTTGGAGTAAACCACCTGATATTAAACACATTACCTTCTTTTACAAAAAAGGCTGTTTCTGCCAAATTATTCTCAAATGCAATTTTTTGCATTGTAGAATCAGGCAACCAGGTGTCTAACGGACATACAGCTGCCGGGTTACCTTTAAATAAGGTATCTGTAAATGCATCTACCTGGTAAATCGGAAGCTTCATAATGTTATTTTGTAAAAAACATTTTTAAACTTATGAGCAGCACTAGCACAGAAAATATTCTACGAACTATAATATCACTTAAACCTATCACAATTTTCCCTCCAATTGCCCCGCCAATCAAAAATCCAACACAAAGAATTGCAGCAGTTTTAACATCAACTTTGCCATCCTGATAATAGCTGTAAACAGCAAGAATTCCTACAGGTGGAACCATCATGGCCAGTGTAGTACCTTGTGCCATATGCTGACTAAAGCCTAATAACAAAACCAAGGCAGGAACAATTACTACACCGCCACCTATGCCAACTAAGCCACTAAGCATCCCGGCGAATACCCCAATAACCAATAATAGAATTATAGTTTGATAAGTCATATCAAATATTTACGATTCGCAATCCAAATTCAAGTCTAACTAAGATAAAGCCTGATCTACATCCTTTATGATATCATCTATATGTTCAAGGCCAACCGAAATTCTAATCAAACCAGCACTAATTCCAACCTTGTTCCTTTCTTCATCTGTTAATTTCGAATGGGTAGTACTCGCAGGATGTGTTGCACTTGTACGTGTATCACCCAAATTAGGGGTGTGTGAAATCAGTTTCACTTTATTTAAAAAGCTTTTTCCCTTTTCAATTCCGCCTTTTGCATAAAAAGTCACAATTGCACCGCCATATCTCATTTGCTTTTTGGCAATATCATATTGAGGGTGAGATGGGAGAAATGGATATTTCACTTTCTCCACTTTAGGGTGGTTTTCAAGCCAGGTAGCCAATTTTAAAGCATTCTCACAATGCCTCTCCATTCTAACTGCCAGTGTTTCAAGACTTTTTGATAAGATCCAGGCATTGAAAGGAGACATGCTTGGACCGGTATGCCTTGCAAAAAACCTCATTTCTTTCGTAAGTTCTTTGCTGGCTACAATAACTCCACCAATTGCCCTACCCTGTCCATCCATAAACTTTGTGGCTGAATGGGTTACGATATGGGCGCCATATTTTAGTGGATTTTGAAGATATGGAGTAGCAAAGCAATTATCTACATTTAACAAAACTCCATGTTTGTTTGCCAGTTTTCCTATCCATTCCAGGTCTATCAAATCAAGGTTTGGATTAGATGGTGTTTCTATAAAAATCATTTTAGTATTTGGCCTGATCATAGCTTCCCATGTTTCAGGCTTGTCAATATCTGCATAACTGTGTTCTATTCCCCATCTTGGAAACAATTGTGTTATAATCTGATGGGTGGATCCAAAAATTGACCTGCATGCCAAAACATGGTCACCAGATTTTAAAAATGCTGCCATACTGGTGAACATTGCACTCATTCCTGAAGCAACCGCAAAACCATCTTCGGCGCCTTCCATCAGGCAAACCTTTTCAATGAACTCTGAAGTATTAGGATTAGAATACCTTGAATAAATATTACCAGGTATTTCATCAGCAAACATGGCCCTGGCTTGTTCTGCATCTTCAAATACAAAACTTGAAGTCATATAAATAGGTGCAGAATGCTCTCTATGTTGCGAACGCTCTATCTGTGACCTAACTGCAAGGGTTTCAAAATTTTCGAAATCAGCCATTTTTTATTAATCGGTAACCAAAGTTATATATTATTCCGCTAAGTACACATTATCTATTTTAATTTAGAATAAGATTCTGCCAAATCTATATTGTGATACCTATAGTTTGGCATTTTGAAGTATAATCCAGTATCACTTAGAAATTGCTTAAAAAGTTTCAGAATAAAAGAATTATAAGTTTGTTTAATATTATTCATAAATAATTAAACAGAATATTGCTAAAATCGTTAATTTGTTTAATCTTTGTATCACAACATTAAACAATAGCAAAATGACTGCGATTGAATTTGATTACTCCCTCAACCAGGCTTCTACAGCGCTGAGACCTTTTGCACTAAGGCTTACCAAAGACTTAGATGATGCAAAAGATTTATTACAGGATACAATGGTGAAAGCCTTCCTTAACAAGGATAAGTTTTCGGACGGAACAAATTTAAAAGCATGGCTATATACCATAATGAAAAACACTTTTATTACCAACTATCAGAAAATGGTAAAAAAGAGAACGTTTATAGATACAACAGATAACTTACATTATATAAATTCATCTGGTGCTACTACTTACAACAGTGCTTTGAACTCTTTTGCCAAAGAAGAAATATGTAATTCCATCGAAAAATTAGATGACCTATTTAAAATACCATTTAACATGTATTTTAGTGGCTATAAATACCATGAAATCGCAGAACATCTTCATATTCCTATAGGTACAGTAAAAAATAGAATCCATATTGCAAGAAAGGAATTGAAACAAAACCTTTCAGTTTTTTCTACTTTAAGTGTCAATTAATTTTTAATAGTTATAGATGAATAAAAATGTCCTGATAGTCGGAAGCGGTTTAGGTGGATTGTCTACCGCTCTCCGACTTTCATCTAAAGGTTATAATGTACACATTATTGAAAAACATCATCAGGCAGGTGGCAGGTTAAACCAATTGAAGAAAGATGGTTTTACATTTGATATTGGTCCTTCGTTTTTTAGCATGAGCTATGAATTTGAAGAACTATTTAAATATTGTAATCTTCCCAATCCACTGAAATTTAATGAATTGGATCCTATTTACACCGTAAATTTTGAAGGAAAAGATTCAACCTACATCATTTATAAAAATCTTGAGCTTTTGGCAGCGCAATTCAAAAACGTTGAACCAGATTTCCTTCCAAAAGTTAAAAAATACCTTAAACAGGCGAAAGCTTTATTTCATGATACAGAACATAAAGTCATCAAAAGGAATTTTGATGGATATCTGGATTACGGAATATCTCTAACAACTGTACCTTTAAAACATGCTCCAAAACTGTTTAGGTCAATGTGGTCTGAACTTGGAAATCATTTTGAATCTGAAGAGGTGAAAATCATTTTTTCTCTTGTGGCTTTCTTTCTCGGAGCAACTCCTTTTGATACCCCGGCTGTTTACAGTTTGCTGAACTACACTGAGCTTGAACATGATGGCTATTGGAATGTAAAGGGAGGAATGTATTCTATTACCCAGGAAATAGTGAAATTATTGGCGTTAAAGAATGTTACCTTTACTTACAATACTGAAATTGTTTCTGCAGAGTACGATGGAAAAAAATTGAACGGATTTTATGACCAAACTGGAAAAAAATGGATTGCCGATATATATGTCGTAAATGCAGATGCTGCCGCATTCAGAGGCAAAATATTAAAACGGAAGGCCTTTAGCGAACCTAAACTTGAAAAAAAAGACTGGACTTTAGCACCCTTCACCATTTATCTTGGAGTAAAAGGTAAAATCGAAAATCTTCATCATCATAATTACTTTCTTGGGGAGAATTTTAAAGATTATGCAAGTAAGATTTTCAAAACATCCCTTTCTCCTGATAAACCTTATTATTACGTCAATGTAAGTTCAAAATCAAATCCAGATTGTGCACCGGAAGGTTGTGAGAATATATTCATTCTTTGTCCTGTTCCAGATTTGAGGTATAAACCTGATTGGAAGGATGCAGAAGAACTTGCAGATAAAATCATTGATGATCTTGGAAAAAGGGTCAATTTCAACATAAAAGACAATACTGTGTCGCGAACTATCTATACACCAGAAGATTGGGAAGCGAAATTCAATTTATACAAAGGAAGCGGTTTAGGCCTAGCACATGGCATGAACCAGATAGGAGCCTTTCGTCCATCTAATAACGATGAAGAATTTAATAACTTGTATTATGTTGGTGCTTCAACAGTACCAGGTACCGGTTTACCCATTGTTGTGATCAGTTCTAAATTAGTAACAGAAAGAATCCTGAAAGACCATGGAATTATATAACTCTACTAATTTACTCTGTAGTAAGTTGATTACAAACAGGTACAGTACTTCTTTCTCGTTGGGAATTAAAGCCTTGCATAATAAATTCCGTATGTCTGTTTATGCAATCTATGGTTTTGTACGATTTGCCGATGAGATAGTTGATACTTTTCACGACAGTGATAAAGCTGAATTGTTGAAAGAGTTTAAAAAAGAAACTTATCTCGCTATTAACAGAGGAATAAGTTTAAATCCTGTATTACATTCCTTTCAGTTTGTAGTGAATAAATTTGGAATAGAAAGAGAACTGATAGATGCATTTTTAGACAGCATGGAAGCAGACTTGCTTGACAAAAAGCATGATCACAATTCTTATAACACCTATATATATGGTTCTGCAGAAGTAGTAGGTCTTATGTGTCTTCGTGTGTTTTGCGAAGGAAACAAAGTTCAATACGACTCTCTTAAACCATTTGCACAAAGATTAGGTGCTGCATTCCAGAAAGTAAACTTTTTGAGGGATGTTAAAAGTGATTATCAGGAACGTGGAAGAGTATATTTTCCAGGGGTTAATTTTTCAGGATTTTCGACTGAAGCAAAAAACAGCATAGAAAGCGATATAGCTGAGGATTTTAAAATTTCTTTACAAGGCATAAAAAAATTGCCAATGGGTTCCCGCTTTGGTGTTTATCTTGCCTATGTCTATTATAAATCTCTGTTTAACAAAATAAAAAGAATGCCAGTTGCCCGGATTCAAAATGAAAGGGTGAGGATACCGGACCAGGAAAAATTTCTGCTTTTCATCGAATCCTGGGTGAAATACAAATTCATATGAAATTTAAACTGCTACTGATTAATTTAGCATTTATTCCTCTTATTTTGAATGCTTTACCACCAATAAATGAAATAAGAACCCAATTTTTGGCCGGTGTTGAGGATGAAAAAATCATAAGAAATCTTTTAAAAGAACTAGATACATCCAAAATAAAGCTCCAGCCTATTTATATTGGATATTTTGGAGCATCACAAGCGCTGCTTGCTAAGCACTCATGGAACCCATATCTTAAGTTGGAATATCTCTACATTTCCATGACCACTTTACAATCTGCTATTTCACTCGAACCTCAAAATCTTGAATTGAGGTTTTTAAGGTTTTCTATACAACATTACATACCTTCTTTCTTAGGTGTAAGCAAAAACCTTATAGAAGATAGAGATATGATGATTGATCTGATAAAAAAGAAAAAATTTATACCAGAAGACTTCCAATTAGTAAAAAATGTTATCGGTTTTATGCTTGAAAGTCATCGATGTACCGGCTCACAACAAATATTTTTAAAAAGTAATCTGTAAATTTTAGTCATCTTATTTACTATCTTACGTTTAACCAAGAAAATCGAAATAATGGCTGCTCTTATTTATGATTTAACTCCTTTAAATGCCTTGGTAGATGGTAATGAAAAGTTCCGGAAATACCTGATTGAACTCTTTATCCAAACAACACCTCCAATACTTGAAGACTTAAAAGCAAGTCTTAATCTTAAAGACTTTGAAGGGATTTATGCCCATACCCATAAGGTCAAACCAACTTTAGATTCAATGGGAATGATCGGTTTAAGAAAAACTGTCGATGATATAATGAAGTATTCTAAAATGAAAGTAAACCTTCCTGAACTTCAATTACTTATCAACCATCTTTGTTCTGAAATAGGCTTAGCTATTACGCAGCTACAGACCAATGAATTATAAAAGAAATAAGTTCTTTTAGTACAACTGATTTTTAAGCTTTCGGTAAAAACTATAATCAAACATTTTACTTGCTCTTCGCACAACTCACAACGCACAACTAAACAATCGTACTTCGTAAATCAAAAAACCCAAATAAAATTGTCAATTATTTATTCTGATCAACTTAGAAACTTTTTAGAAGAAAAATACCATAAATACAACCAGCCAGGATTTATAAATTCTGATCCTGTATACATCCCTCACCTTTTCAGTAAAAAAGAAGACATAGAAATTATGGGATTCTGGTCATCTATGCTGGCCTGGGGACAACGAAAAACTATCATCAATAAGTCAAAAGAGCTAATAAGCTTAATGGGAGGGTCGCCTCATGATTTTATTTTAAACCATTCAGATCATGAATTAGAAAGCTTTTTAAAGTTTAAACACAGGACTTTCAATGACCTCGACACCTTATATTTTATAAGTTTCTTCAGGCATTTTTACCAAAACCACAAATCGTTGGAAGATGCATTTTTATTTGAAGGAATTGAAAATGCTATAGACGTTGAAAAATCCATTACTCAGTTTCACCATTTGTTCTTTAGTTTGCCTGATGCACCTTCAAGAACAAAAAAACATGTTTCTTCACCTGAAAGAAAATCTGCCTGTAAAAGAATAAACATGTTTCTAAGATGGATGGTCCGAAAAGATAATCACGGAGTAGATTTCGGAATCTGGGATAAAATAAAACCTCACCAGCTTATTTGTCCCTGCGACCTTCATGTAGATAGAGTTGCAAGAAGCCTGGGTTTGATTACCAGAGTAAAAACGGATTGGCAGACAGCGGTAGAATTGACAAATAATTTGAAAGAATTCGATAAAAATGATCCGGTGAAGTATGACTTTGCCTTATTCGGAATCGGTATTGAAGAGAAAGGTTTAATAAAAATATAGTTACATTTAATCATGATCTGGAATAAAATCCGGATGTAACATTTTAGCTCATTTAATTTCTTTCGAAAACAGGAATGCTATAAAAATGTAACTTTGATTAAATTTTCAGTTTTGAGATTTCTAAAAATATTTTCTGCTTTTCTTTTTTTTGCATTTCTGACATCAGAAACCAAGGCTACACACATAAAAGCGGCTGACCTTTATGCCAAAGTAAATCCAGGCAACCTCACAACCAGTAATGCCCACCGGATTATTCAGTATACGTTAAATGTTTATGCTGATAAGAAAAGTGTCGACGTTGCCCAGGGTTCCGGTTGTGACGGATTAGGCAATTGTGCTGAGCTTGATTTCGGTGATGGATCAAAATCAGGTAACTTAAATTACTTTACGAGAACTGACGTCGGAAATAACACCTACTTATTAGTTTATTATTTTATCCATACTTATCCTTCAGATGGTTTTTATGAGGCGAATTATATTGAT
>JACMRH010000011.1 GCA_014376535.1 Cytophagales bacterium
ATTTTGCTGACTGGCCCGGCTGCAAATTCGGTAACTGCTTTGCATGGATCATGGTCTTACACCTGGCAGGGAAATGTGGACAAACAATACCCCAGTGAGATCCAAACCATAAGACAAGTACTTGAAAAAGAACTTGGTAAAGAAAATGTGATCTCTAACGCTACACGAAATTTCAGCGATCTCCAGAATACATCTGATGAACTTTTGAAAGATCCTTCCAAATACGACGCAATCGTTCTATGCTTGGGAGAAGATGCATACGCAGAACAGCCAGGGGTAGTTTGGGATATGAACCTGGATGAAAATCAAAGAGAATTAATTAAAAAGGCCAAAGGAACTGGAAAACCAGTAATTGTGTGCTTACTGGAAGGAAAGCCCAGACTATTTCATGCTGAGGAACCTCTGACCCAGGCAGTAATCCTGGCTTATCGTCCGGGAAATCAGGGAGCACAGGCAATCTCTGATATTTTAACAGGAAAAGAAAGCCCAAGTGGCAGATTATCATTTACTTATCCGCGATATAATGGGGATATGCAGACTTATGATCATAAATTTAAAGAAACAGAACAGCAATTGTCTCCCGGTGTGAGCGATAACAAAGCTTTCAACCCTCAATGGGAATTTGGAACAGGACTAAGTTTTACCACTTTTTCCTTTTCAGGATTAAAGTCCGATAAAAAACAATTTGGAATTAAGGATACAGTTTCAATTACTGTCCAGGTTAAAAATACAGGTAAAATGAAAGCAAAAACAGCTGTAGAATTATATTCCAGGGATCATTATGCCTCTATTACTCCAAGCCAGAGGCGGTTAAGGAAATACACTAAAATTGAACTAGCACCTAACGAAAGCAAAGAAGTCCTTTTTCGGATTTCTGCCAAAGACCTGGCTTTTATAAACGCTCAAAACAAATGGGTTACTGAACCAGGTTCTTTCGACCTGATAGTGGAGGGACAAGTAACAGAAGTAGAATTTAAATAATTTTTACATTGAAGATGGCTTTTTCTATCAAAGGAAAGCCATCTTTAATTATTACTTTTTCACCTCTCTTTATGCCTTTAAGTCTCATTTTTAAATATTTCCTTACACTACTGTTTTGCTCCTGCATTCATTTTCTGTGTATTGGCAAAGAGGTGTTGCTACAAGACTCAACTGAAGATATACTGTTGGAAGACAGTAATATGAAAGAGGTAAATCCACCTGCCTTTTTGGAAAATATTAATAAGAAGGATAGAATTTGGAGAAAAATTGAAGTTATCTCTAATTCTGAAGAAGCATTTCTGCTGGAAGGATTATCTCCACATATATTCCGGATTCAAATCTGGGTGCTTTCAAAGGGAAAAATCACACAATATTCCGCCGGAAGAAACCGGTCTTTTTATCAGCGTTATTTATTACACAAAAATTTCACTTTCCCCCTGCCAAAAGTAAAAGGTTCTTATACAATCTGGATTGCTCTAGAAATACCGGAAGAAGGAGATATTGCGTTTAAAATAAGGTCGTTCCGTTTTTTTAGTGAATATGCATTCCACGAATACTTTTTTCTAGGGTTGTATTATGGCCTTTTGATTATTGCAGGCATTTACAATTTCTTTCTTTTTGTCAAAAGCAGGATAAAACTCCATTTGTATTATGCCGCCTATATGGCAGGTTGCATTTTGCTTTCTATCCGGGAAGACGGGATGGCATTCCAATTTCTCTGGCCAATATTTCCTTCTTTGAATGAGTTGATTGTTTTTCATTTGGCAAGTCCACTTTTCCTTCTTTCTTTTCTTGTATACAGCATAGCCTTTTTAGGACTACGAAAACAAAAAGGCATTTTATATGCACTTTATATACTTGCATTTTCTTACCTGTTCCTGGAAATTTTTGCTGCGCTTGGTTTGCAATTACACTTCGGGTTCGATTGGCTACTTGCTTCCATCTCACTTATTATTTATTTTTCAGCGCTACGACAAGCAAAAAACGATCTGTATTCCAGGTATTTTGTATTAGGCTTTTCCATGGTCATTCTAGGTTTATTAATTAACCTGCTGCGGTATTTTGCTTTAATCCCATCCAACATATTTACAGTTTATAGCTTCAATTTTGGTATATTTTTCGAGGCCATTATCTTTTCGATGGCATTGGCTCAAAGGGTAAAAGTGATCCAGAGTGAACGAAATGATGCATTGTCAAAACTCGTAGTGCAGTTAAAAGAAAATGATAGCCTGCAGAAAAGCCTTATTATAGAACTGGAAGAGAAAAAACTACTTCAGGACAAAGTGAACCGGGAGCTGGAAGAAAAGGTACGGGAACGAACAGCAGAATTACAAACTGCAAATGACCAATTAAAAACATACGCCAGCAAAGTAGATCAACTAAACTCAGCCTTGGACTTACAAAATTTTTCTCTGAAAACCGAGGTAAAACAAGCCACAGTTTCCAGACTCAACACAGAACTAGTGACATTTGAGAAATTTAAAGAGATATTTTCAGTTGAAAACATTTGTCTAAAAACCATTGAGCAATTGAAATGGCCAAGGGGTTTTGTTTGTAACAAATGCGGAAATACCCAAAGCAGCGTGTCCCAGGTTTGGTTCAAACACAAATGTTCCCGTTGTGGCAGCATCGAATCAGTAACAGCCCATACCCTGTTCCATAATACTCGCATTCCTTTGCAAAAAGCCTTTTACATTACTTATCTCACTTTTATAGAAGCTGACATCTCTCTGGACAACCTTTCCAAGGAACTGGAATTAAGAAAAGCCACTGTCTGGCTTTTTCGAAAAAAAGTAAAGGACAGAGGTGAAGACAAAAAATACCGAAAAGCAGAAACTTGGCAAGAGTTAATTGTCGACAAGCATTAATTTATTGGGGAAGATTTTAGTAGCAAACATTAAAATTTACATCATTTAAGGTTTGCTTAAATTTAGACCTTAACTTGAACTACTCCTCCCCGACCAACAATATTCATAATAACTACATTTCTGGCAGAACTTCTTTGAGATCTTTTCAGGAATTGATTCTGGTTTATGAGGGTTTCCATTTCCTTTAACTCTGTTTGCAATTGATCTTTGTCTACGGTAAACTATCATCTAATAATAATATAAAAAATTTATGACCAAAAACCCACCTAATGTCTTACTTCAATTAAAAAATACAATTTCATATATTTAATATTTTCGCTCTTTCAAACTGCTATTTATTGAAGAATTTTTGCCTCTATACTTCAAGTGCTTTTTAAACACCTGTCCTGGTTTGCTTTTAAAACCTTATAAAGGTGTTCGGCTTTTAAAAATAATTCCCAAAAAACCATTTGGATTCTTGCTTTAAGGCACGACATTTGTCGTTATACAATACAAATAACTGTCGTATTTTACGACCAACTAAAAATGTATCTCAACTGCCACTCCTGTTTCAGCCTTCGATATGGTACTCTTCAGCCGGAAATGTTGGTGAAGGAGGCAAAAAAGCGCAGTTTGACCAGTTTGGTTTTAACAGATATTAACAATACCTCTGCTCACTTTGACTTTGTAAGGGCTTGTGAAAATGAAGGGATAAAAGCTTTTCTGGGAATTGAGTTTCGCACTAAAGATTATAAACCTTTGTATACCGCCATTGCCCGGAATAATGAAGGTTTATATGAACTGAACACTTTCCTCACCCAGCATTCGCTTGACGAAGTTCAACTGCCTGAAACGGCCCCTGAATTTAAAAATTCGTTTGTCATTTATCGCCTTTCCTGGGGAGTACCAGATGTTTTAAGGGAAAATGAATTTATAGGAATTGCGCCATCAGAAATTACAAGGCTATATTCTTCTCCCTGGAAAATGAAGCAGGAAAAACTCCTTGCCTTTTGTTCTGTCACCTTTTCTGAACCAGACGATTTTATAACACATCAACTTTTAAGGGCCATTGACCAGAACGTACTGCTTAGTCGCTTAGATCCAGCTTACAATGCAGATGCAGGTGAATTTATTCATACTGAAGAGGAAATCAGAAGCCTCTATGGCCTTTATCCACAATTACTTGAAAATACAGAAAGGGAACTCAGGGCTATTTCTCTTCAATTAGATCTTAATTCTGAAAAAAACAGGCTATACTTTACAGGAAGCAAAGAAGATGATTATAAGCTTCTTGAAAAACTCGCCTGGGAAGGAATGAAATACCGTTATGGGCTAAAAAACAGAGAGGCAAAAGAACGGGTACAAAAGGAATTGAAAGTAATTGCGGAACAAGATTTTATTTGTTATTTCCTGATCGCAGATGATATAATCCGCTATGCCCACAGCAAAGGTTATCACCATATCGGGCGAGGAAGCGGGGCCAATTCTATCATAGCTTATTGCCTGAAAATCTGTGATGTAGATCCCTTAGAGCTGGATTTATACTTTGAGCGTTTTATTAACAAACACCGCAGCAGCCCACCCGATTTTGACCTCGACTTTTGCTGGAACGAAAGGGACGATGTGACCGATTATATTTTCAAACGGTTTGGCAAGGAACATGTAGCACTATTGGCTACTTACAGCACTTTTAATCTTGCTTCTATCATTCGTGAACTCGGAAAAGTATATGGTTTACCCAAAGGTGATATAGACCAGATAGCCAATGAACCAAGGCTCACAGAAAAGCACCATCCGCTGGCGAAAGAAATCTTCTTTCAGGGCCAAAAATTACAGGACCTTCCAAACCACCTCGGCATTCATGCGGGAGGCGTGCTGATCACAGAGAAACCGCTTTGCAATTTTACTGCCCTTAAATTAATGCCAAAAGGATTTCCTATTGTGCATTTCGATATGCATGTGGCAGAAGAAAATAAGTTTTTCAAGTTTGACATTTTAAGCCAGCGTGGACTGGGTCATATCAAAGACACGGTAAGCCTAGTGCTGAAAAACAAGCAGCAATACATTGATATTCACCGGGTTGATGCATTTAAAAAAGACCCCAACATCAAATCAAAATTGAAGGCTGCCAAAACTATTGGCTGTTTTTACATAGAAAGCCCTGCCATGCGCGGTTTACTTTCAAAACTAAGCTGCGATTCGTTCATTACCCTGGTGGCAGCCAGTTCTATCATCCGGCCTGGAGTAGCAAAGAGCGGTATGATGCGGGAATATATTTACCGATTTCAGAATCAGGACAAAATAAAATACCTTCATCCGGTATTTGAAAAAATCCTGGGAGAAACTTATGGTGTTATGGTTTACCAGGAAGATGTGATCAAAATCGCACATCATTTTGGGGGACTGGATTTGGCAGAAGCGGACATTCTTCGCCGGACTATGAGCGGAAAAAGCAGGAATCAAAAAGAAAATGAGCGTATCAGGGCGCAATATTTCAGCAATTGCAAATCTTTCGGTTATTCGGATGAATTGGCTATGGAGGTATGGCGTCAAATAGAAAGCTTTGCCGGTTTTTCTTTCTGC
>JACMRH010000012.1 GCA_014376535.1 Cytophagales bacterium
GGCAAACATCAGGGAAACTTAACTTTATATCCTTAAGACAACTTAAATAAAGTCCATCAGGATTTTGGCTTTCTGTTGCATACTTGTCCTTTTTGATGTAGGATAAAGAAGGAAATAGAACCAAAGTTCTTACACCTAAATCTACACAGGTATTAATTTCTTCCAAAAGCTTATCCTTAGTAAACCGGTAAATTCCGGGCATAGAGGAAATTTCAATCTTCTTATTCTCACCTTCAATAAGAAACATTGGAAAAATTAAGTCAGAAACCTTAAATGAGGTTTCCTCAACTAAGCTCCTTATTGCTTCAGATTTACGATTTCTTCTTGGACGTATTGGAAGTTCGAACATGGCCGACAATTAATGTTCGTCTATGCTGTAAGTTTTAAAGAGAATTGTGAGTTCGTAAAAATATTTTTCCGGAACATCAAAATAAACAAGCTTTACACTGGAATCATCTCTGGTAGTCAATGCTTTAATAATTCCTTTGAATTGAGGAAAGTAAGGCATTTCGCTGCGCATCATACAAAATTGCGTAATGCGCAACTTGCTCACTTTTAAATCTATACATTTATCAATTACCTGATCGGTCAATCGGTCAGCTTGTTCTTCGCCAAAATATGTAAACCTGTCCACAAACGGACTTAAAATCAAATGGTAATTATCGGTTGTTAAAACACCTATTTGTTTTGACTTATTGCAATCATCACAGGCCTGTTTGACTTCTTCTTTGTGAAGTTTATAAAGCTGGTTGACAATAGAAAACTCAACTGGCCGTGCGGCACAAGTAATGGCATCAAAAGTATATTCATCATCATCATGCACTCTGTGAATGAAGGCATGATCAGAATCATATTCAATTTTATCCGAACAAATTACTGTTTCCAGGTTACCTAACTTAAATTTGGCTTTCATCAATACAAAGATTGGATCAAATTTATAATAATATTTGGCTTCAAAAAACGCAAAACAATATTATAATGCCGAAATATAAAGTTTAATCAAGATGGCTATGGAAGAACCTACATTACTAGATTTTTCAGATGAAAAATTTATTAATCATTTAAAGAACCCAGAATTCATTCCTGATGACAAATCATTTTTATTTTCTGCACTATCGTTCGCAAAAAAATGGTATAACGATGAAACAGAATTTGAATTTTCAACATCCGGAAGCACAGGAAATCCCAAAAACAACTTATTTAATAAAAATCAAATTATCTCATCAGTTGAGAATACTGCTAAATACTTTAACCTCCAAAAAGGAGATAATATATTTATATGCCTAAACGCTCTTTATACCGGAGGTAAAATGATGATGGCCAGGGCTATACATCTTAAATTAAAGGCCTATATAGTTCCTCCAACAAATCTTCCATTCACACAAGCAAACAATAATTTTTATAAACTTACTGCGATAGTGCCTAGTCAACTTTATTCTATTTTAAATACATCCGGCTATGAAAACTATTTAAAGCAATTTGAAAACGTATTGATAGGAGGCGCTTCTGTGAATGCAGAATTGAGGTCAAAATGCAGAAGTATCAATTACAGCCATGTGTATGAAACATTTGGAATGACAGAAACTTTAAGTCACATAGCATTAAAAAAAATCAGCAACGTTTATACGAACCAACCTTTTGAGGCTTTACCAGGTATAGAAGTAGATTCAGACGAAAATAATTGCTTAAGAATTAGAAGTGAAGTAACAAATAATCATTGGATCGAAACTAAGGATGTAGTGGAAATGGTAAATGATAACACCTTTATCTGGCGTGGGCGATTTGATAATATCATCAACAGTGGTGGAATTAAAATCAATCCTGAAGAGATTGAAAGTGTTATTTCTTTAACCTTAAAGTCGCATGGTGTAAAAAGTTTTTACATCACTAGTGAACCAAACTCTAAATTTGGTCAAAAATTAATTTTGGTTATTGAAGGGGAAGAATCATCTGAGTCTCTCCTTAAAGTATTAAAAGATATATTACCTGAACATCATGCTCCAGGCAAAATATTATATCAAAAGGAATTTAACAGAACTCTATCTGGAAAAATCATTAGAACAATACAAAAGAATATATAAATGATCTGACAGTTTTTTACTACTTTTGCAGCCTTAATTTTAAATTCATGGGAAGAGGAGATAAAAAATCAGCTCGCGGAAAACGTTTTATGGGTTCTTACGGTAATTCACGTAAAAGAGCTGACAATAAAGTGTCAGTAATTAAATCTGCACCTAAAGCAGTTGTTGCTGAGGTTTCAGTTGAAGAAAAAAAGAAACCAGCAAAGAAAAAAGCTGAATAGGTTAAAGCCTATCGGCTTTTTTACCTAATCAATGGAAGTAATATTCGTTGCACTTGGTGCTGCCTTGGGAGGTGTATCAAGATGGGTCGTAAATAAGCTACTTTTAACCTATCAACCATTTTTTCCTTTTTCTACACTTGCGGTTAATGTTGCAAGCAGCTTTTTGGTAGGGATATTTATCTCAATAATCCTTTTAAAGCAACCAGGAAACATATTTATCAAGCCTCTTTTAATTACCGGGTTTTGTGGTGGATTTAGTACAATGTCCAGCCTAAGCCTGGAAAGTTTCCAATTATTTACACAGGGGAAAATATTTATAGGTGTATTAAATTTTACTCTAAATATTTTATTGTGCCTTTTAGCCACATGGGCGGGAATTTCTATAACAAAAAGTTCAGTATTGTAAATGATTTGAGCTGATGACCGATAGTCTAAAAATCTTTATTTGAGCAATCTGCTATTTTTATTTAACGCTTTTATTATAAACATCTGGATATAGATATTTACCTTTTTCCTGAGGTAGTTTGTCCACTTCGTTTTTTATTCGGTATTTTTCTGCATATGCATCTTTACGAATACCTGTTACCTGCCAACTAATTTTGGTATCTGGTTTATCAGTTGTAATATAAAAAACATTGTCATGAATTTCTTTTGAAATGAAGGCAGATGCTTTCTTTCCAATAACAGTTAGCTGATAACGGAAATCTTTATTTAAAGATTGAAAATAAGCAGGGAGCTCAACTCTGGCAACTCCATCTTGACCTGTGGTAATATTTCCGTTGTAAATATTCATCATATCAGGGCTTTCAACGAAACTATGAAACAAGAATTTGTTTTGCGGGTCTAAGGGATGGTCAATTTTAAATGTTCCTCCAGGTTTAGAAACCAGACCGGTAAAATTACCTGAACCATTAACAATTAAATCTCCATCAATCCTTACATCTCCTTCACCATATATAGCATAATTTTCATCTCCGCCAGCACCCATTTTTCCCCATAAGCCAGTATTAAAGGCAGATATTCCTGAAACTTCTCCAAATACACCGGCACGTTTACCAATTCCACTCCCTTGATTTCCAGAAATTTCTCCATGTACCCCATAGCTTGTATTGGATAGATCTTTAGCTACTCTATATCCATAGACCCCAGATGAACCATCCAAGTTATCTATGTTGGTATTATAACCTGCAATACAACGAAAAAGTGTATTAGTCACAGCGTCAATTGGGGACCTGGGAACAGGCCTACCTATTCCTATTAATCCTTTTACAAAAACATTCCCAACAAAATGACCTGCGTAATTAAAGTCTGCAACATTATCTACTTCAGCATAAATTCCTGTAGCATTTGTCGCTAAGGATGCCAAAAAATATCCGGCATATACCTTTGTAGAATTAGATGCTGAAAATTTTCCACCAATGGCAGTATTTATCCCATTTTGAGTCGATGATCCCTCAATGCCAATTGAAGCGCCGGAAAAGTATCCACCAGTACCCTGGCCAGGAGATTCTACACAAATGCCTCTTATACCATAAGCTCCTAAGGTATTTTCTGCATAAATAGCTGTTTTACTCAAAGAATCCCTAACAGAAAACATTGCATTTTGTGTTTTGAGACTTCCAATTCTTACAAAATCGCTATTGGAAGTTAAAAACACATTTGAATTTGCCTTTGTCCATATCTCTCCTCCATTTCGGGTTGACAGACAATTCCATACTGAACCATTCCAATAATATATAGAGTCTTTATTTTCAGCATAGAATATTAATCCTTTGTCCGCAGGTTTAAGGTTCCAGTTTGATTTCAATAATGCACTGGAATTGAGCCTGGGTATTAAAAGACCTTGGTAGAAAGTCGCTGAATTTTGAATATCCAACGCTGCATTGGAATTTGGAGATGAAGTGTTTATTCCATTTGAAAAATTCTGACCATAACAAGGATTAATCGATATCAAAAGTCCGATAAAGAATTTGAATAGGAATGAACGCTTTATCATAATGATTTTACTGAAATTCTTACAATTGTATTGGATTGTTGATTACTCGATCACAATCTTTCCCTTCACCAGCTTATTCTTCATGGAGAAATTGGTAATGTATACCCCCGGATTTAATTCGGTAACTTCCAAGCCGTTATTTAAATCTGCACTGGTTGTAATAATCTTTTTAATCAAATTGCCCTTTGTATCTATAACATCAATTTCCAGTGATTCCCAAGTTTTCTCCAGATTGCCAACAAATATTTTATTTCCTGAAGAATACAAATAAGTTTCAGATTTCAATTCAGCACTGTTTTCCAAGCCAGTTATGATCTGATTTATCGTTAAACTTTTTGTAAAAATATCATCTCCTTTGGTAACAGCTTTTGGATCTATGTATTCAATGCCGTTCCCATCTGCCGCATTGCCTGCAGCATAAAATGTAATTGGACCAGATGCGTTTGCGGGTGCTATCCAATTAAAAGTCCATGATTGAGTATCATTCAACTGTCCGGTGACATTATGACTTATATATTGCCTTATATTTGGTGATGTGCCGACAGAGGTTATAATAAGATTTGTGCCAACTGTTGAGAAATTGCCTATGCTCGCATTACTGGATGTTCCGACAACACCCGGAAAAACAACCATTTCAAAACCCCAAGTCTTTATTCCTACTTCCGAAATACTGACTTTTACAGGATAAGTTTGCCCTGGTTTATATGTATTAATTCCATTATTAAAAAGTATTGAAAAGGTGCCATTAGCTGGGTTAAGTTTTCCACCTACATGGCAAGATGTACAATTTGCTTGACCTGGCGCACTAGTATAACCCGTTGGAGGATTACTAGAATATTGTATGGCAGAAATGTTCAATATCAATACAAAACCAAAAGATAGATATAGTAAAACTTTGTTCATAATGGTTTTAGTAAGAAACAGA
>JACMRH010000151.1 GCA_014376535.1 Cytophagales bacterium
GGCATCCTCATGCCTGAAAATTGGATTCCATCTGAACAGATACAGGATAGAGTTGTCGTGCCGATTATAAAAGCTGCGGTGCTGATAAAATCCTTGGTTCAAAATGCTGGCATCACTACCAACAACGGAATTTCTTTTTTTAAGACCGGAGATTATTTTAAAATCATTGTCGCAGCTTCCAGAGCAAAGGGCGGTGATGTGTACCTGGACAAAGAGATATTAGAATTAGTTGAGAAAAACAATTTTGAAAAGACTTCTGATAAAATGGTGGCATTACTTCCTGAAAAAAACATTGGTAAGTTGATTGAACTTTTACAGGTGAATCACTCCTGCAGCCTAACTATTAATACTTCTCAATTTAATCAATTGAAGGATATCAAGAAAACTTACAGCAACCGCAAACCAATTTTATTACCTCCTGAAAAAGAAGAAAACAACAGTACTGTTTTGATGCTTGAACTAGAAGCAGAAGCCCTTGCACTTGAACTCGAATTATTAGCAGCCTAAAAAAATATTTATGATTACCACCAATAATTATTCTGAAACCACCAACAAAATAAACTTTAATACTTTGCCTGAAGCCTTGCGCAAAGGACATGAATTTGTGTTAAAAGCATCTTCCAACGGTACAGATTGGAATGCGTACAATAGCAGTGACGGTATTAAAAAAACAGTGGATCTATTTTTAGTAAAATTGAATGAGGTTGTAAACAATGCTGCCAAAGCCACTATGAAAATCGGTAAGCAGTCAACAGACAAAAAAGAGCAAGTCACTAAGCAAAACAAGACTGCAGGAAAGCAAACTTTAAAACCTGAGACGGCTTCGAAGCAACAAATAGCAAACGATTCAAACCCCATATTTGTGGAACGTATCCCCGATGAAATAAGGTTTGTAAAACGTTTTGTGAATATGGACGGGAAAATAAAAACAAAAGAGGAAATACTGGGTTTTATAAACTCCTTACAAAAAGCAATCGTTGAAAAGAAAATCAGAAAGTCTTCTGCTTATGCAGAGCAGGTAAAATTTATTCAGGGAAGATTGATACATACCTACAACTCCATGAAGGCTCAAATTAAAATTGAACTTAAACCCGAAACCTTTGATGCGCTTAAAAAACTGACTGGCGAGGAAAAGGTATTGTCCTCCATTAATTTTATTAAAAGATACATTGGTCTTAATGGTAAAGTAGGGATGAAGCAAAAAGCAAAATTGCTTCTTGACCAAATCAACAGAGCAATTACCAAAGGAAACATCACCGACAATGATCCTTACATTATAGAGATACACGAACTGAAAAAAAACCTTAAAACCTTTGTTACAACTGCAGGCATAAAAACGTTACAAATTGAACAGGCAACCTTGAATGGTCTAGAAGGCGTATTAGGCTGTGCCTGTACTTCCTTAAATGGTATTGATACAAAACCTTCCCTAATGAACAGCATGGATTTTGCAAACATGCATTTTGATACAATTGGCTTAAAAGGAAAATGGCTCGATCTAATCGGAGATCCCTCTAGCAATTTTACTGCAATGGTTTTTGGCAAACCTAAAATGGGTAAGTCTTATCTATGTATTGATTTTGCAGGCTACCTCGCTCGCAATCATGGAAAGGTTTTGTACGTGGCTAAAGAAGAAGGATTGGACTATACCTTACAAATGAAGCTCAATGATAAGAATGTAATGCATCCTAATTTATTTGTTTCATCCATCCTACCGGGAAACTTATCAGCTTACGATTTTTTATTCCTAGATAGTGTAAATAAAATGGGGCTTGCTCCTGAGGATCTAACTCGGCTAAAAAATGCAAACCCTACAAAATCTTTCATCTTTATTTTTCAGTCTACCAAGGCAGGTGCGTTTCGGGGAGCTAATACTTTTCAGCATGATGTTGATGTGGTTATTGAAGTGCCGGAGAGAGGGAAGGCAGTGCAAATGGGTAGGTTTAATCAGGGTGGGAATTTAGAAATATTTTAATATGTTTATTTACAGTTTGATAAAATATTGATTTGTGAGAATTTTAAAATGATTGGACTTTGAGTGAGGTAAGGCATTAGAATTCATTTCGCCCGGCAATGCTAGCAACTGTATTATTAATCACATAAATCTCTTTTGTGGTTTTCTGTCCAAATGAAAAGGGTAGTGGTTATAAAATAAAGTTATGCCTTGCCTAAAAATTATTTGTCAAGCAGTTTAGGAAGTTTGATTTATGAATTTTTGTCTGCAC
>JACMRH010000152.1 GCA_014376535.1 Cytophagales bacterium
TAAACAGTCCATACCAAGTCGGCGTACGTTCCTGCTTTTGTCCCCACAGAAAAACATAAGAGCCAAGACATTTTTCTTTATCTCTTTCTATGGAATACTCGTATCTACTTTTATACACCGCTGCTTTCTCACTGCTTGTTTCCTCTATTGGTGCTTTCCATGAGGTTTGAAGCCCTTCCCAGTGTCCAGTAGGTCCCCATTCTGTTACTATGTATGGCCCTTCCCAACCAACAGAGTGTAGTTGTTGCGGTAAACTTGCCAATTTTCCGTACACTTGCACAGAAAGCAAATCAAGCTCGGGACACCGATCCTTTATATAGTCAATTTCTCTTTTACTCACCCCAGCTAACATCGTAGTTACGGGGTGATTTGGATCTTCTTGATGAATCATTTTTGCAATATCATTCACAGCATCCCAAACTTTTGGGTTTTTGTAGTTCAGGTTCAGTTCATTACCGACACCCCATATCAGCAAAGCCGGAAAATTTTTATACTTACGTACCTCCTGTCGCAGTTTTTCTAACTGCAGTTGCACCGCAGTTGCATCGTCGTAGTTAAACCCATGTCGCTCCCGCTCTACGTCTAAACCCATGGTTACCGTTAAGCCCAGTTGTTGTGCTTTCTGTAATTCTTCGTTGCCATTTCTGGTATCCCAAGTGCGAATCGAATTACCGCCGTATTGAACCAGCCGGTCAGAATAATTACTACCGCCTGCACCTCTTATAAAGTAAGGTTTCCCAGCACGATATAATCTGTAACTGCTGTCGACTTTTCTTACTTCCACTTTTATAGGGCCCAATTGTTGAGCAATGAGCCCGTAGTTGGTAATATACAAACCTGTAAACATTAGACTAAAAACAATTACTTTTTTCTGCAGATAATATTTCACGATAAAATCATTTTTAAGAGAAAGAAAAATTCGCTTTCTCGTGTTTAGAAATAAATAAATTTTGTTGCACAAATTAAAGTGCATTAAAAAGTGTGGGGGCAAGTATATCATTATTTAAAGAAAATAAGTTTAAGATAGCTTTTTGAACCTCATTTACTTTTAAATTCATAGTATCAAAAATCATTTACTCCACACTTTTTGATGTACACATGTCGAACATAAGATGAGGATTTATTCGTCAATCATTGTAGAAGCAAACCCAATACCAGCGGTCTGTTGTTTTCAATATCAGTTAATTGAATGTGTCAACCAATCATTATTTTAAGATTTTGAACTTCCATACCAATTTCTTTTTTTGAATTAATGAGCGCCAGTCAATAAAAAATATGCAAAATATCAGGAATATGCAAAATAAAAGACTTGCAACTGACTTCCAAGATAATGCATCTTGCATTATATTATGGGCATTTTCTGATGCATATTTACCTGCATGTACTGCAAAAGTATCACTTGTAAATTTACCAATAAGAAAGGCAGGGATAATATATTTGGCATTTAGTTTTGACATGCCCGCTGCTAAAAAAAGAGGCGTTGTTGGAAGAGGTAACAAAGAGTAGGCTATAACAATTATCTGGCCCTTCCATTTGTTTTCCTTCATTTTTGCACCCAA
>JACMRH010000013.1 GCA_014376535.1 Cytophagales bacterium
CTTTGATCAATTTCAAGGCTGCATGTTTTCTTTTATCTTCAGAAGTATCTCTGGCATAGCAGTTTAAAAAATCCTGAAGTTCATATAAAGCACTATAGGCAGAAGCCTTCTCCCGGGCATTTGGAAAGCCAAGACTATCAGTGTGTGCAAATGAATTGATAGTTAGGCCGAATAATAAGAAAAACAATACTGTTTTTGACATCCTTTGATTTTGTGGTGAAGGAAAGATTTGTTGGTGAAAGTTGCAAGGATTGAGATTTAAAATAATCTTTTAATACATACTTTATAATTGTTGGCATTTCAATTACACACTCTTATTTAACTACAAATTTAAAATAAACGTATTAAAAGAAATCTATCTATTTTTTTCTTTTAATAAGTTTAGGCATTGTTCAAATTGCCTGTAAAAGAAAGCAACCTTGCCCAGAACAACAAATTCTAGCTCTTTGTTATGAACAACTGAAATGGTTTAAGCCTGCAGGAATTACAAAAGCAATTCTGGCGACACAATTACAGCCAAAGTTTCTATTTTTAGCGGTATTATATGAATTCTGAAGTATCTTATCCCATAAATACTTCTCAATGTAATCACAGTGCGAAAATTGAACATGGTGATCAAAGCATATTTTTTCCGAATGCAACATTTGAGATCAATGCTCAAAGTGAGAAAATGGTTTTTCGTTCATCTTCATGGTTCGCTAATGGTGTTGAAATTCGTTTTTCGAACCATTCATCACCATGATTGCTTTAGAACTAACTCGATGACCAGGTATCACAGCAGAGGGATCGGAGCCAACTAAGGCGATACTACATTTCATCAAATATGACTTTGTTACTGTGCCCAATTCAAAATATCCTGTACTCCCCATTACCCTGATGTATTCTGATTTAAAAGAATTTTAGCCCCTGTAGGTATTATAACTTCATCTACAGGTGGGAACTATACCACCAACCCTGGAACCAGGTAGAGACCATAAAAGATTTGTTGCACTGGTTTTAGCAGTTACTTGTAAACCAGTTAAAGATTGGCTTACCATAAAGGATCTTGGACCAGAATTACTTTTGGAATCGGATATTTCAGATAACTGAAGAATTCCAATTAAAAGAACCAGGCTGTAAATTCTTCTTGTATTAATTTCTTTCATAGTCAAAGGTTTTTTAAAACACACAAGCGTGATAGAAGGTGAAATTATTCTTATTTAAATTTTAAATCAAGGTTGATTGATTGTATTGATAAATGAGGGGTGTAACCTTCGCATTAGGCTAAAATTGACTACTCCTTTTGAAGGTCAATCCTTTTCACCCTATTTAAAAATCTCTTAGTCACAACCCTGCAAAGAATTGCTGATCCAGTGCCAATAAGGGCACCAGCCAAAACATCAGTTGGATAATGGACTCCCAAATGCATTCTGGAATATCCAACAGAACCTGCCCACAGGTAAGAAGGAACAATTACATACCATTTTGGAAAATCCATTGTAAGCGAGGTGGCCAGCGCAAAAGAATTGGAAGTATGGCCAGATGGAAATGAAGCATCGCTTTCTTCTGCCTGATTGTCAATATCAGGGTATGTCTTATAAGGTCTGGTTCTTCGAATCGAGTATTTTAAAGAAAGAGTTAATAGCTCATTTACAACAATGGAAGAACCGGTGAGCAAACCCTTTTTAATAGTCGGTTTGTCATTTAAAATTAAACCGGTAGCAGTAATAATGGCTGGTGTTCCAA
>JACMRH010000153.1 GCA_014376535.1 Cytophagales bacterium
ATCATATTGCAGATCTCCGTGAAGGGTTGATATAGATTTTGTTATTTTTTTGATCAATTGCTCTACCATATTTGAAATAGCATTGCTGTGATGTATTTTAATTCCTGATTTCTTAATTTTCTCACAAAGATAAATATTGATTTCCACCTCAGTTTGCCGGATTCCTGAGTACTTGATGTACTTATTAGTTGTTCTTTGAATTTTTCTTAAAACCTTGTAAGCCAGGTATAAATTTACTTTTGGGACATCATCAAACAACTCATCGATCTTCAATTTGATGTTTTTGACGTATTGCTGTTCGTTGTTGGCTTCAAAAAGTAAATAGGTGAGCAATTCTTTGTTTTCTTTTTTGAACTTCGTAACCTTCAAACACAGCTCTATCAGTTGAGGAAGTTCAATTTCCTTAAGCTCTTTCTTTAATTCATTAAGTGAGGCAGCTTTCATTTTATTGAAACCCGTTATAAGTTGTTCTTTCCCTGATACTAAAATCAGGTCCACGGCCAAATTGGATCAGATCAGCCAGATCAAAATCTTCTAAAGTTAACGTGTTTTTTGCCCGGAAATTATCTTCAGAAATTCTCCTTAAAACCTTGAACTCGGTTTTTTCGCCGTAGTTAACCAGGCGGTAAGTTTTGCCTATTCTAATGTTTAGGAAGATGGGGTTCAAGGGGCAGAATTTATTTCTCGTAATGAAATTTGCAGCTGAATATTAAAATTTCTCCATCCTGAACTTTGTAAACGAGTCTGTGTTCCCGATCTATGCGCCTTGACCAATATCCAGCCAAATCATATTTTAGTGGTTCTGGTTTGCCCTTTCCTTCAAATGGAGAGTTCTTTATTTCTTTAATCAGTTCGTTTATTTTTTTTAGTAAAGCTTTATCTTCTGTAAGCCATGAAGTATAATCTTCCCAGGAGTTTTTAGTAAAGACAATTCTCATTAATCCTCAATCAAACCTTTTTCGACTGTTTTGCCTTCCTTCATCTGTTGAATAGATTCATAAAGACGGCTGGCATTTGCTTTGGAACTTAGCAGGTGAAGCGTTTCCATAATGGAATTATATTCATCTAAAGAAATCATTACTGTACCTTTTCCCGTTCCTCTTTTGATAATCAAGGTTTCATTGTTATCCTCGACTGAATCAAGAAATTTTTTTAGGTCTGTCCTGAATTCAGTAAAATTTGCTGCGATCATAACAAGTAATTATATAAGTACTAATATAGGTACTTATATTAACCTTTAAAAGTTTCAAACAGGTTTAGAATTGCTATTCCTGAAACCGGATTTATTTGGTTTTTTTCCCCAGGACTTTTTATTGCCGTTTCCAGTTTTAGGCCTTTTCAATCCCGGATCGTAAACCGGGCCTTCACCTAATTCTTCGGGTATTTTCAATTTTGGAATTTCTACCCCGATCAGATTTTCAATATTTGAAAATTTGCGCTGGTCTTTCTCATTGATGAAAGTGATGGCAGTACCTGTTGTATCGGCGCGGGCTGTTCTGCCTATTCTGTGAATATAATCTTCAGGATCGGGAGGTGTATCATAATTGATAACCAGGTTAATTCCTTCCACATCAATTCCCCTTGACAAAATATCGGTCCCAATGATAATCCGTAATTGTCTGCTTTTAAATTCCCTTAAAATAGATTCCCTTTCGTTTTGTTCCAGGTCAGATTGAAATCC
>JACMRH010000154.1 GCA_014376535.1 Cytophagales bacterium
GCTTTTGAAAAGCTTTGATTGGTTGGAGCAGGAACAATATTGGTATTTCCGAAATTTATCTGCCACCTGGTCACTGTAGCTGAACCTCCTGTTTTTCCATAAAGTCTCCATATCCCGTTTGCAGGTTGCTGTCCACTGGCAGATTGCCCCGCGTTAAAAGAATTTAGATTTCCATACGGAGTGTATGTTCCTGGAACAGAGGAAGTATATGGTAAATACTTAATGCTGGGCGCAGTGGGATCGGTTGTAAATGTATAAACTCCATTGGTAACATTAAATGCAGTTGAACCTGATAGGATGTAAACAGCATGTCCATCTGGAGCTACGAGATATAATTCCGGACTTCCTTGTGAGGTCATGGTAATGTCAATACTGACAACCCCCAGGTTAATTCCATCCAGTATGCCTAAGTTAGTAACTGTTATTCCATTGGATAAATATGCATATCCAAAAGTGCTAACGTTCGAGGAAACATTTGAAAAGAATTGTCCTGCTGCCTTTTGCAGATTAATTGATAAAAGAATGAGGCAGATAAGAATTCTCACTATGTTTTTAACTAAATAGGCTGGTGAAGGCAATTGTAACTTACTATATGTTTATAAAGATACTTAAAATGTGTTTGAATTATCATTTCAAGTAATACCCTGTTCCATTCTTAACTTTTGAAAACTTGTCCTTATTTTTATAATCAGGATATTTTCCATTAAAAATCTGGTTGAAATATTCTCTGGCATGTGGATGTATAGGCGGCCTCAAAGGAATTTCTGCAAAAGTGCTGTGCCTTGGTCCAACCAGAGGATTAAAATCAATATACGTAGCATTTTTAGCTAAATGTCTGCCTGGTTTACAACCAAGTTGCCTTTTTAATGCCAAGATCCTGGCACCTTTCAACTGCCTGTCATCTTGGTTATAATGGATGATATTGATTTTGCCTAATTTACTTTGTTCCAGCCATAGATGATGGTTTTTCATTTCCGTACAAGCTGCATTAAATACCACCAAATCAAATAAACCTGGCGATAATATAGTATCAGATCTTTCTTTCATAATTCTTTTCAGCATAATATTCCCCATACTATGGTGAAAAAGGGTCCAGTTTTCTTTGGTCCAGTCTTTCCCTGCTATTTTCTCATTATCTAATTCTTTAAGAAGATTTATCAGTGAAGGAGCTGTTGCAAAAGAATTTTTTCTTGCATACCGAAAGTTTTTAATTAACCCGTATTCTGGTTCAATGCTTGGGTAATCCATCATCACTACCAGAACTTTGTACTGAGACGATAAACCAAAAGCACGATGACCAGCATGATAAAAGTTTTTCCCCATACCTTCCACATAAACAACCAGGTCCTGCTTTTTATTAGTTAGAGATATTCCTGAGTTGATATCTTTTACAGGATATACTATCCATTTTGAATTTTTGGCTATAACAAGAAATGTTCTGTCCTGTTGAGTAGAATCTATTTTGTCCCCAAGAAATTTTTTACGGTACGGATAAAATTCCCGGTTACTGCGCATTATCACCATACTGTCCACAACTTGTGGAATTTCATCAGTTTTTGCCAGTCTGATATTATCCCATGGCTGATCCGAAAAGTAATTTTGGTATTTGGAAGGAACAAACAGCTTGCACCCCGACAAGAGTAAAGTAATGCCAGTGTACAGGGAATATTTGAACACTATTTTACTTCCGAGTAAATTCAATTTTCAGATTTGTTCTTTGAATATCAATGCAACAGCGTACGCATTCGCCCCTTCTTTTCTTCCAACATAGCCCAAGGTTTCATTTGTAGTTGCTTTTATAGAAATGTCATTCTTGTCAATGTTCATTGTTTGAGCAAGAACTTCTATCATTTCCGTGATATGCGGGTTTATTTTAGGTGCTTCCAATGCAAGGCTAGCATCAATATTTCCTATTTCATATCCATTAGTTCTTAGTAAAATGCAGACTTCCCTCAACAACAATTTGCTGTCAGCACCTTCCCATTTCTTGTCTGTATTCGGGAAATGAAAACCTATGTCACGAAGGTTAGCAGCCCCTAATAGAGCATCACAAATAGCATGGATTAATACATCAGCATCTGAATGTCCCAGGCAACCACTCGGATGGGGAATTTTTATGCCACCAAGCCATAGATCGCGCCCTTCAATTAATTGGTGTACATCGTATCCAAAACCTATTCTGAACTTCATTCCGGTGAATTATTGTTACAACAAAATTGACTATAATTCGTCTATATACAAACCATATATTACGGCACATATTTGCTACGGATTTATTTAACACTTTATTGAAATATGGAACTCAACATAGAAGACGAAAGCAGAATAAAACAGGCATTTAGAGATAGGAACTGGAATGAAATAAAAAGTGACGATTCCTGGGCCATTTTTAAGGTTATGTCTGAGTTTGTCCATGGTTTTGAAAAACTTGCGAAAATCGGCCCTTGCGTTACAATATTCGGCTCTGCAAGGACCAAACCTGAAAACAAATATTATCAGTCAGCAGTAGAAATAGCAGCCAAGTTGGTAAGACACGGTTATGGGGTTATAACGGGTGGAGGGCCAGGAATTATGGAAGCTGGAAATAAAGGGGCCCGGTCTGAAAAGGGCAAATCTGTAGGACTTAATATTGAACTCCCATTTGAGCAGTTTCACAACCCATATATAGACAGTGATAAATTCATAACTTTTGATTTTTTCTTTGTCAGAAAAACCATGTTTGTGAAGTATTCTCAAGGTTTTGTGGTGATGCCTGGAGGTTTCGGAACACTGGATGAGCTTTTTGAAGCGATCACTTTAATTCAAACTAAAAAGATAGGCAAATTTCCAATCATTCTTGTAGGGACTGAATACTGGAAGGGATTAATAGATTGGATAAAGGCGGTAATGCTGGAAGGAGAGAAAAATATTAGCCCGGAAGATATGGAACTTTTTCATGTAGTGGACACTGCCAAAGAAGCGGTAGCAATCATAGACGATTTCTATTCAAAATATCTACTTCAACCCAACTTTTAAACAAACATTAAACACCAAATATGAACATCAGAAAGCATTAAAAGAACTGCAACCTAAGTCTTATGGTTTTTACAAACAATCTTAATAAATTGCCTTTCTTATTTTTAGGTCGATGCAAGTAAAAGTAATTAATCAGTCAAAACACCCTTTACCACAATATCAAACAGAATCTTCTGCAGGAATGGATTTGAGGGCCGAACTGTCAGCTCCTGTTTCATTGAGACCTCTTGAACGTAAATTAGTAGGTACGGGACTTTATATCGAATTACCTATTGGTTTTGAAGCTCAAATCAGGCCAAGAAGTGGTTTGGCATTTAAACATGGCATAACTGTTTTAAATAGCCCAGGAACTATCGATGCAGATTATAGAGGTGAGATTAAAGTGCTTTTAGTCAATTTATCAGATGCAGAATTTATTGTAAATGATGGGGAACGCATAGCTCAAATGGTTATTGCTAAACATGATACAGTTCAGTGGGATGCTGTAGAAGTTTTAAATGAAACTGAACGTGGTGCAGGTGGTTACGGCAGTACAGGTGTTAAATAAATTGTTGAATCTATAGCTTAATAAAGTTTTTTTATGAGAATTATTGTACCAATGGCTGGTATGGGCAAAAGAATGAGGCCCCATACTCTTACAGTTCCTAAACCTCTTGTTCCTATTGCAGGCAAACCAATAGTGCAGCGTCTGGTGGAAGATATTGCCAAAGTTTGTGGTGAAAAAGTAGAAGAAGTAGCGTTTATAATTGGTGATTTTGGCAAAGAAGTTGAAGCTAAGCTGATTAAAATTGCAGAATCTGTAGGGGCTAAAGGAACAATCTATTATCAAAAACAACCTCTTGGTACTGCTCATGCGGTTTATTGTGCAGAGCCTTCATTAGACGGAAATGTTGTTGTAGCTTTTGCTGACACATTATTCAAAGCTGACTTTAAAATGGACACCAAAAATGAAGGTGTTATTTGGGTTCAGAAAGTAGAAGATCCCAAACCTTTTGGCGTAGTAAAAATAAGCAATGATGGTTTTATAACTGATTTCATTGAGAAGCCTGAAACATTTGTATCTGATCTTGCCATTATCGGGATTTATTACTTTAAAGATGGCCGTTATCTTGCAAATGAAATTAAATATCTTCTTGATAATGACATCAAAGACAAAGGCGAATACCAGATAACTAACGCTCTTGAGAATATGAAGAGCAAAGGAACCAAGTTCGTTCCTGGAAAAATAAGTGAATGGCTTGACTGTGGAAATAAAAATTCAACAGTTGATACCAATAAATCATATTTAGGCTATCTGAATGGAACAAATCTGGTAGCAGATTCTGTTAAGCTAGAAAATTCCATTATTATTCAGCCATCTTTTGTTGGGGAAAATGTAGTTTTGCAAAATAGTATCGTAGGGCCTCATGTTTCTATCGGAAAAGGATCTAAAATATTAAATTCTGTAATCAGTAAAAGTATCATTCAGGAAAATGCTACTGTTAAGAATGCAGTTATAACAAACTCAATGTTAGGTAATAATGCGACGTATGAAGGACATGCCCGCGATCTTAGCGTGGGTGACTTCAACGTAATCACAGAATAATATTTTGACCTTTAAAATATCCCCTTATATACTTTTAATTTCTTTTCTATTGGCATGGAGCCCTATGCTCCATGCCCAGAAAAATAAAAACGACAAGAAAGAACAAAAAATAATACGTCAGGAACAGGAACTTCGCCAGGCAGAAGAGTATTTTATTGAGGGAAATAAAGATTACATTTTAGGGAAATATGACAAGGCTTTTGACTGGTTTCAGCGCGCTAATAAACTAAGCCCCGATAAACCTGCTTTTCTTTTTAAACTATCTGAATGTTTTGCCCAGCAAAACGATCTCAATAAAGCAATTCAGTATTCTGAAAAAGCTGTGGAGCTGGATCCTAAGAACAAGTACTATGGTTTATTATTAGGCCAGCTTTATGAAAAAAACAAAGATTATAAGGATGCAGTCAAAATTTATGAAAAAATAATAAAACAGTCTGCCGGCAATGATGAACTTCTTTTAAATATTGCCAGTATCCAGCAATTAACTAATGACTTTGATGGGGCCATCAAAACCTACAACAAACTCGAAGCCATTTATGGCATCAATGAGGAAATAGTCAGGCAAAAACAAATGCTTTACTTAAAGCAAAACCGACTGGATGATGCCATTAAAGAATGGAGGAAGTTGATTGCAGCGTTTCCTGATGATCCAAATCTTCAATTAGACTTGGCCAATTTATTGTATGTAAACAATAAAAACGTAGAAGCAAAAAAGATCCTTGAAGATATTATTGCGAAAAATCCTGACGCGCCATTTGCCAGTCTGATGCTTTATGAAATCTATAGAAAAGAAAATAAATTTGAAAAGGCCGATAAAGAATTAGAGAAAGCATTTTTATCTCCACAATTAAATATTGACGCAAAGATTGGTGTTACTGTATCACTTTTAAGGCAACTTTCAACTGACACCACACTTAAAAAGCAATCTATCAAGTTAGGAGACATTCTGGTAAAGGTTCATCCGAACGAGGCAAAAGCCTATGCAATGAACGGAGACATTCTGGCTATCCAGGAAAGGAAACAAGATGCTTTTAATAATTATGTAAAGTCTATCGATCTTGACAACTCTCATTACAAAATCTGGCAGCAAATAGTGTTTCTTGCATCGGAGCTCAATAAAAATGACTCTGTTATAAAATATTCTGAGCGCGCAATTGAAGTTTTTCCCAGTCAGCCATTGTTTTTCTATTACGGAGGCTCTGCTTACTCTTCTAAAAAAAATTATCCAAAAGCGGTTTCATTATTTGAATCTGGACAGAAAATTGCCGGAAGCAATATGGAATTGAATGTTCAGTTTCTTTCACAATTGGGCGATACGTACAACAATTTGAAACTGTTCAGTAAGTCCGACTCCAGTTATGAGGCAGCTTTGAAAATTGATTCAGAAAATGTTCATGTCTTGAATAATTACAGTTATTATCTTTCATTAAGAAAAGAAAAGCTTGACAAGGCAAAAAAAATGTGTGAAAAAATGCTTGAAAAAAGTCCTAATGAACCTGCATATTTAGACACTTATGCCTGGGTCCTATACCAAAACAAAGACTATGCAAATGCTAAAAAGTATATGGAAAAGGCACTTTTAAAAACTTCAGATGCAACAATTGTAGAACATTATGGCGATGTGCTTTATCAGCTCGGAGATAAACACGAAGCATTGGTACAATGGAAAAAGGCAAGAGAAGGTGAAGGTTACTCCGAATTACTGAATAAGAAAATATCGGACAAAAAATTATATGAATAGAGTAGTCTTTCTTTTAATAGTCATTTTTGCCTTATTTTCCTGCCGCAGGACATTTCACAAAAGCCAGCCAGTAAGTATTGAAAGGCCTTCTATAAAAGTGAATGAAATTGAATTTGAGTATTTTCAGTCAAAAGCTAAAATCGATTTTGATGATGGCACTAATCAATTTTCCTCACCAATGACAATTAGGATAAGGAAAGATAGTGTGATTTGGATATCAGTAAACCCAGCCCTAGGAATTGAAGTAGTCAGAGCCTTAATAACCCCAGATTCAGTTTTTGTAATTGATAAAATACACAAGGCCTACTATGCACTGGGGCTAAATTATGTAAAAAACAATTTCGGTGTGGACCTTACTTTTAAAATGATGCAATCTGCACTCTTAGGAAATCTTATTCTTCCTAACTCAAGCTTGGATTCAACAGAATTTGAAGGTGATTATGCTAAACTCAGGCAGTCCAGATCAGACATGGACGTTTTAAATTATATTGGTAAAACTTCAAAAAAAATTGAAAGTGCCATTGTAACCGATAAAAAGACCAAAAACAATCTTACTATTAAGTATACTGATATGGCGCCTTTGGATAGTTTTCAATTTGGTTATACAACTCAGGTAATAGCAAACTATCTTACAAATAAGGGAATGATGAAATCCAATGTTGGTATTAATCATCAAAGAGTGGATTTGAAAGACAAGCAAATGAGATTCCCTTTCAATGTTAAAAACAAATACGATAGGAAGTAATTTTTTCTTCCAATCAAAAGAGCCATTTTTGTGCACATACATTATTCGGCTTGAAGTATAGTGCAGTTTTTATTTTAGTTTTTGTTTTTTGCCACCTATTGTGGCCGGAAAATGCTTATTCTCAAAAGACCAAACAACAGCTAGAACGGGAAAAAAAGGAAAACCTTAAAAGAATTGCTGAGGCTAATAAAATCCTGGACGAAACAAAACACAAAAAAACTGCGACAATAGGGAAACTTTCTGTTATCAAACAGAAAATGGAAACTACAACAAAGATCATCAAAAATGTTTCTGAAGAAATAAGCCTTTTAGATGAAGAAATAATTGAAACAAATTCAATTATCGAAGCACTGCAAGAGGATATTGCAAAAATGAAGGCTGAATATGCAAGTATGGCCTATTCCGCCCAAAAAACAGGCAATAGCATAGATAAATTAAGTTTTTTGTTCTCTGCAGAATCGTTTAATCAATTGATGATGCGGATGAAATATTTTGAGCAATACAATCAAATGAGGAAAAGGCAGATAAAGGCCATTTCACACGTGAACAGGATTCTTCAGAAAGAAAAGTCAGCATTAAATGATAAGAGATTTAAGAAAGGTGACCTGCTTCAATTTAAAGTAAAAGAAAATGAAAATCTGATCGTGATAAAAGACGAGCATGACCACATTGTGCAGGAATTAACGAAAAAGGAAAAGGAAATAGCTAAGGAACTTGAAGAAAAAAAGGAAGCTGTACACAGGCTTGACCGGTTAATAAAGGATCTGGTAAGGAAAGAGATTGAGCGTGCTGCAGCTCTAGCGAGGGCAAGAGCAAAAGAAGAAGCGGAGAGGAGAAAAGCCAATGCGAAAACAGCAAAAGAAAGAGATAAAATTGATGAAGAAATTAAGAAAGAGGGAATATTTGAAACACCAGAGGCCAAACAAATTAATACTTCATTTCAGGCCAATAAGTCGTTTTTAATATGGCCGGTTAAGCATGGTTTTATCAGTCAGGGCTTTGGAAGGCGATCACATCCGGTTTTAAGGGGTGTGGTTATAGAAAATCTTGGAGTTGATATTCAGACAAATAAGGATGAAGAGGTTAGGTCTGTTTTTGATGGTAAAATATCTGCGGTTGCCAATGTTCCAGGAATGGGAATGGTGGTAATGATCCAGCACGGAAATTACTTTACTGTTTATGCCAGGGTAAAAAATGTGACTGTCAGTACGGGTCACAAAGTCAAATCAAAAGATGTTTTAGGCCAGGTTTCCGGCGATAAAGACGATGTGTACCAGCTACAGTTCCAGATTTGGAGAAGCAACGAAAAGCTTGATCCTGAAGAGTGGTTGTTGAAGAAGTAGATGGTATTTGAGATGTAAATTAGTTTGTTTTTTTTCTTTTCATATAAATGACCCAAAAACCAAAAGAAATCCAACGCAAAGCGGTTTCGGCTTTGTTTATGGCTTTTGGATTTGGATTTTCAACCTGGGCTTCAGGAATTCCTGAACTTCAGCAAAAACTAAATATTTCAGATGCAACTTTAGGTTACTTACTTTTTGCAATCCCTCTTGGTGATCTGATCACAATTCCGTTCTCAGGATGGCTTACGGCCCGGTTTGGTACAAGAAATCTTGTAATGTATTTCGTGGTTTTTTATGCCTTTATACTTTTTTTGCTTAGTACCGTAAGTTCTGTTTTACTTCTTTTGATTCTAATGGCCATATTGGGTATTGCTAGTAATCTGGTAAGTCTATGTATTAATACACAATCAGTTTTAGTTCAGAAACTTTACCAGAAGTCAATTATAGGAACTTTTCATGGTACCTGGAGTTTTGCAGGATTTGCAGGAGCCGCTTTTGGTGCCTTGATCTCATGGTGGGAGATTCCTGTAATGTGGCATTTTGGGATTGCTAGTGTGGTTATAATCTTTTTGGCTGTGTTTAGCAACGCACATCTTGCCGCAGATGAATTTTCTAAAAAAGAAAAAGGGGTATTTACATTTCCCGACTCTTCACTGATTTTATTGGGTGCAATAGCACTTTCATGCATGGTTGTGGAAGGGACTATGTTTGACTGGAGTGGAATTTACTTTAAAAAAGTCGTAATGCCTCCCGAAAACCTACTAGGATTAGGTTATACATCTTTTATGGGATGCATGGCTTTAGGCAGGTTTGTTTCGGATAAATTCGTTGACCGTTTCGGGGCGAAAAATACTCTTATATTAAGCAGTTTGTTAATTACTTCAGGACTTTTACTCGCAGTGTCATTTCCTTTTATTATACCTGTTGTGTGTGGATTTGTTATTGTTGGATTCGGTGTGGCCCCGGTGGTTCCCATTGTTTTTGGACTGGCAGGAAAATCAGACCGTTTTCATCCTTCTATTGCCCTCAATATTGTAGGTTCTATTGGTTTTATTGGATTTTTATGTGGGCCACCTATGATTGGAACCTTGTCCGGAGTGCTTGGTTTGAGATATTCTTTCCTGGTGATTGCTTGTTTTGGGTTATTTATCTCAGTGTTAGGAAGCAAAATGGTGCAAAAGAAAACTTAATATAATGCCTTTATCTTTTATATGTTAAATTTATAATTAGCTATTAAACTGACGTAAATGATGGTTAACATGTTTATAAACAACATAACCTGTATTTTCCTTAGTCATTATCCCAAAAAAAGGATGGATAAAACTCTCACCAGAATGATTCTCATACTCCTTAATTAAATGAATCCATCTATTTTTTTCATCAGCTATACTAACAGGTTCATTTATTATAAATGAAGGAACAGTAGGTAAGTTTTTTTTAATAGGTTCATCATTCATCATGCCTTTTAAAGCGATTCTTCCAAATAATTTCCCTAAAAAAGATTGTTTATATTTTTTTCTGCCCAATGCCATTTCATCCCATTGGGAACAATGTTTAACCATTTGTGCAACATTCATTTTCCCAATGTGCCTTGCTATTTTCATTTAGTGAATTAATCCTGGTTATTAATTCATCTCTGGTTGCATTGTCGAATATAGATTTCATTGTTATTAAAA
>JACMRH010000155.1 GCA_014376535.1 Cytophagales bacterium
ATTAAGACGGCCGGTGTACCTTTTTAGGTTATCGTTTTTTAACAAGCCTCTTTCTTCATAATAATCAAGAGAAAAATAGGTCTTGATTTTTTCGCTCCCTCCGGAAATTCCTATTTGAAGGTCTTTCTGGGAACCGTGATGTAAAAGGTCTTTTGTGTAATTGTTCTGGATTCCATTCTGGTAATTACCGTAATCAGATCCTAACGCCTGAAGGTCTGTCCCATACTGATCGTTATGAGTGGTCCTATAGTTTTCTCTCTTTATCTGAGCATATGCTTCAGCATCATTTGCCACAGGATAAGCTGGTTTTCCTGAAAATCCCCACTTCGCAACACTAGATTCCCCGTAATAAGAATTTATAGATACTTTAACATCGCCTGAAGCACCTCTTTTGGTGGTTACAATAATTACTCCGTTTGCTCCCCTTGATCCATATATAGCGGTAGAAGATGCATCTTTCAATACTTCCATACTTTGAATATCATTCGGGTTTATATCCTGAATACTGGAATATTGAACGCCGTCGACAATGTACAAAGGGCTATTGTTAGCAGTGATAGAACGGTTTCCCCTAATAACAATATCCGGAGATTTCCCAGTTTCACCTGATGCACGGGTAATATCAACCCCGGCAGCTTTTCCCTGAATTGCGTCAAGAACATTTCCACTAGGAACTTGTTTCACATCGCCCGGCTTTAATGAAGTAACAGATCCAGTCAGATCACTTTTCTTGACTGTTCCATAACCTATAATGACAACTTCATCAAGCTCTTTCGCATCTTCATCAAGTGTGATGCTGATGTTGGTTTGATTTCCCACAACCACTTCCTGTGTTTTAAACCCGATGTAAGAAAGAACAAGAATGCTTGAATCTCCTGCCACGCTAAGAGAAAAGTTACCTTCAATATCCGTTGTTGTTCCGTTAGCGGTTCCTTTTTCTAAAATCACCACGCCGATAATGGCTTCTTTGTCCTTTCCGATTATTTGGCCAGAAATAATTTTCTGGCCCCAAACAGTGATTGTCAATAAAAACAGACAGCCAGTCGTAAATAAAATTTTCATGAATAATAGCTTAATTGGTAGGTAAATATTTGTGTTTAAATGGCATTAAGAATTGAATTGATTAAAAATTACAAAATTTGAATTGTACAGGATTATATTCATGTTTTCAAGGAGTTTGGATCACTACTGACATGAAATAAAAAGGTAATCAGCTAGTCACTGATTTTTTATAAGAAAAATAAATGGGGTTAATGCAGGTTTATGCAAGGCAGAAAAGACTTAGTTTTTTATTTACAAAGCAGAAGTAATTTTGAGTTATAATATACTGGGAGAAGGTTGTTGACATGCCCCTTTCTTAGGTGAGGATCATTTCTATTAGCTTTTTGGCTAATAGTACAGTTCAACTATTAATAGATCAGGTTTTTTTTTACCCTTTCGCATTTAAATTCCTGATAACAAAGAATTTATTTTTTAATTTCAAAGCTTCAAACTGAACATGTGAAGAGAGTTGTCTTATTAGTACTATTTATTGGTAAAATATTTTACGCCAGCACTTCTTTTGCACAGCAAACTACAATTAAAGGAAAAGTCACAGATGGTTCAAATGGTGAAGGCATACCTTTGGCCAATGTATATTTCAAAAGTAGTAAAGCAGCTGTAACCACCGATTTTGACGGTAATTACATATTGACCACTAATACCCTTCCGTCAGATTCTTTAACTGCCTCATATATTGGGTATAAAAGCACAACAAAACAAATTGTCCCGGGTCAAATCCAAACACTCAATTTTACACTGTCTCCGGAGTCTGTGGAGCTGGCCGAAGTTGTAATAACAAACAAAGAAGACCCAGCTTACAATATTATTCGAAAAGCTGTTGCAAGGAAGGAATTTAATGACCGAAGAAAACTCAGTGCCTATCAATATGAAATGTATAAAAAGGTAGAAATAGACCTTGAAAATATTTCAGATAAGCTGAAGAACAAATGGTATATGAAACAGATTACCAGGGTTCTTGATAGTGTTGCAAGAATGAATGGGGAAGATGGGAAGTTGCTTATACCCATGTATATCTCAGAAACCATTGAAGACTATTTTTACCGCTTAGATCCAAAACTAAGCAAAGAAGTTGTCCGAGCCCAAAAAGTGACCGGTGTAGGCGTTAGCGATAACAGTATTATTGCCCAGATGATCAATGCCTCTTTTTATGATTATAATTTCTATGAAAACCGGGTAACCATAATGAATAAGGACTTTGTTTCTCCTATTGCAGATGGATGGGCAAATTATTATAAGTTTTATTTGGAAGACAGTGTTTATTTAGGTGACAACAAGTGCTATAAAATAGATGTAACACCTAAAAGAAAACAGGATTTAGCTTTCGAAGGTAAAATCTGGGTTGCAGATTCAGTTTGGGCATTGAAACAAGTTAGTTTAAAAATAGGGCCAGAAGCCAACTTGAATTTTATAGATGGTATTAAAATCCAGCAGGAATTGATGCCAACCTCTAATGGACCCTGGCTTCCTTCTAAAAGTAGGTTATTGATTGATGTTGGCCAGGTAGGTGATAGTAGTGCCGGAATGTTGCTTAAATTTTATATCTCCAATAAAAATGTCATAGAAAATCAAGCTAAACCTGAGTCTTTCTATAGAGAAAAGCTTATTATTTTGGATACTTCCCAATCTCAAACGAACGATTTTTGGATTCAAAACCGTCATGATTCCCTGAGCGCCAGCGAAAAACACGTTTTTGCAATGGTGGATTCTATCAAGCGTGTTCCAATTGTTAAAACCTATATTGAGATTATTGACCTTGCTGTTAATGGTTATTATGATGTGGGAAAAGTTGATATTGGTCCTCTGCTTTATACCTATGCTTATAATAACATAGAAGACCATAGGTTTCAGTTAGGAATGAGAACAAACAGCAAGCTGAACAAAAACTGGCTTTTGGTTGGTAGAGTTGCTTATGGTACAAAAGATGAAGAATGGAAATATCAAGGGCAGGCAGAACACATTTTCAGGCGCAAAAGCTGGTCCTTGGCAGGAATCGAACATTTGCACGACATTGATCAGGTTGCATTAAAAACCGACAATAAGTATGAAAATAACTTGTTTACTGCTTTTACAAAGTGGGGGAATATAGCCCGAAGAAGGCCATATATGAATACATTTACCCAATTATACATTCAATCAGATTTATTCAAGGGCTTTACCCAAAAGGTGGCATTTACCCACACTACTTTTGAGCCATTGTATGATTTTGCCTACTACAATAACCCCTCTGACATTCCGGGTTCAGGAATATCAAGAAGATTTGAAACTTCTGAAATTGTTTTTGAATCAAAATATGCAAAAAACATTACCCTGGTAAAAAATGGTAATCACAGGAATGTTGTTGGAAGCACAAGGTTCCCTGTATTCACATTTAGATATACACTTGGTATTAAGGATTTATTAGGAAGTGATTTACATTTCAATAAATTTTATTTTAACGTGTCACATTTAAAAAATGTAGGTCTTCTTGGAAAACTGAAATATGCCTTTAGTATTGGATATACCCCCGATCCGGTACCATATCCATTGTTAGAAAACCATTTAGGAAACCAAACTTATTTTCTGAACTATTCCTCATTTAATATGATGAATTTCTTCGAATTCACCAGTGATACCTACACCTCACTCCACATTGAACAACATTTTGAAGGTTTACTATTTAACCGTATTCCTTTCCTCAAAAAGCTCAAATGGAGAGAAGTAGCTGCTTGCCAGGTTTTGGTAGGTACAGTTTCCGATAAAAATTATGATTTAATCCCTGATAATTACCCTAAATTTTCCAGGTTAAATCTGGATGAACCATATGCAGAAGTTTCTTATGGTATCGAAAATATATTTAAATTGGTAAGAATTGATTTTATGCACAGGCTAACTTATTTAAACTCCAATTCTATTTCTGGTCGAATCATCCAACCCTTCGCAGTTAAAATAGGTCTGCAGTTTAACTTATGATCATTATTAAATGGCGCAAGCATATATCAAAATGCTTCATATTATTTGTATTTGGATGCAGCCCTGTTGTTGAAACAAGTGAGGAATTTGCAATAAATGGAAAATTTGATATTGAAAAATCCATAGAATATCTCGATAAGATTATTGATCATGATAGAGGCAATGCTGATGCACTATTTCAAAGATCAAAACTTGAATTACAAATAAAAAAAACATTAAAAGCCAAGGAAGATATTTTAACAGCCATTTCTATTGATCCTGAAAATACTGACTTCCTTATGCTAAAAGCACAAATAGATGCTGAAATAGGGCAGAATGAAGAAGCAATAAATTCAATAGAGTCTATCTTGAAAAAAGGTGAAAACTTGAATACAGTTGAAGCTCAATTATTTGCCACAAACTTGTATTTGAACGTCAACAATCTGAATAAGGCTGAATATTTTTTACAGCAAGCTGCTTTAATTGCCCCTGGTTTACCTGAGGTTTTATACAACAGAGCAAGACTTGCTATGATCCGTCACGATACTGCGAAAGCAGTGATCTTTTATAACGTTATTTTGAAAAAGGATAGCACACATAGTAACACTCTGATAGATTTAGCTGAAATAAATTTAAAAAGAAGCAATGTTGACAGTGCATTGGTTTTGCTTTCAAAAGTTAATACAGATAAACCCTTTAAGTATAATGTGTTATTGGCTGAATCCTTAACTAAAAAGGGCTTTGCAGACAGCGCATCCAAGTTTTGGGGACAAGCCCTTTTATTAACACCGAGAGACGCTAGGTCACATTATGAACTTGGAAAACATTATTATTCAAAAAATTTGTTTCAAAATGCTATAACACATTTTACAGCTGTACTGGAAAATGAAAGAAAAGGCTACAAAGATTTTTATCTTATGCTAGCATATTCTTATGAACAAAGTTCCGATTCTATTCGAGCTGCTCAATATATGGAAAGGGCAAGAAAAATAGACTCAAATGTTGTAATTCATAAAATTCTTCAACACAAGCATTTGCATCATAATACTGATATAGAAAAACCTGTTAGTATATTGCCACAATAAGAATCACTAAAAATGAACGAAGGAAAAGAGAAGAGGCCCGTACGTACATACTCACCAAGACTGTCTGCAAATACAGAAGACATGCTTTTTGGCCTTAGGCCAGTACAGGAGGCCTTAAAAGCAGGAAAGGCACTGGATAAAGTATTTGTTGAAAAAGGAGGGAGTAGCCCTGTTCTTGAAGAAATATTGTCTATAGCCCGTGAACAAGGTGTCAATATTCAATACGTACCAGCAGAAAAGCTAAACCGGTTAACCCGCAAAAATCACCAGGGAATAGTTGCCTATATCTCAGTCGTAAACTATGCCTTAATTGAGAACATAGTTATGGATGTATTCTCAAGAGGTGAAGATCCGATTATACTGGTTTTGGATAGCATTACCGATGTAAGGAATTTTGGAGCTATCAGCCGTTCTGCGGAATGCGCTGGGGTTCATGCAATAATAATACCGGTAAAGGGATCAGCACAAGTTAATAGCGATGCAATGAAAACTTCAGCAGGGGCTTTACATCATATTCCTATTTGTAAATCAGAAGATCTTTATAGATCTGTAAGGTCATTGAAGGATTCAGGCCTTTCTGTGGTAGGTTGCACTGAAAAAGGGAATAAAAGCCTTTACTCTACAGATTTAAAAGGCCCAATGTGCTTAGTAATGGGTTCTGAAGAAACCGGAATATCAGAACATATTTTAACACTTGCCGACAACAAGGTTTTTATTCCTTTAAAAGGAAAAATTGATTCACTAAATGTTTCAGTAGCTACAGGAATATTTTTATTTGAAATGCAACGCCAAAGATCATTGTTGGTATGAACATAATTTTGTCAGAAAAAATTAAAGAAAACATCCGGGATATTCAGGATTTTCCAAAAAGAGGAATTCTTTTCAAAGACATAACCCCAATATTCGAATTACCAGATCTTTGCACAGAAATTTTAGAAGGCTTTATAGAGGCTTTATCAAACAGCAAAATTGATGCAGTAGCTTGTATAGAAAGCAGAGGATTCTTTTTTGGGATGCTATTAGCTCAGAAACTTCGGGTTCCTTTTATTCCAATCAGGAAAAAAGGGAAATTGCCTTATAAAACTCTATCTCTGGATTATGAACTGGAATACGGAACTGAAACAATGGAGATGCATGTTGATGCAATAAAGCCAGGACAGAATGTATTGATCCATGATGATGTTCTTGCTACAGGAGGAACAGCTTTAGCGGCCAGTCAATTAATAATGAAAGCGGGAGGAAACATTGCTGGATATGCTTTTTTATTGAGTGTAGGATTTTTAGAAGGTGATAAAAAACTTCAGTTCATTTCCCAAAATATTATAACACTGGCAGAATATTGATTTAGAATTTTTAGACTGGCATGGTTGTTTGCGATTAAAGCTTTACTTTTATTTTACCTATAACTTATATCAATTATTATGAAGAGGATTTTACTGTTTTGTTTTTCTGTAGTTTGTTTTTCTGCTTTCGCTCAAAAGGGTGATTTTAAAATTGGGTTTAGATTAGCTCCTTCCACGAATGTTGCTACTGTGCGCGACAAAGATGCAACACCAAGTGATGTGAATTATATTTCAGATGGTTATACTATAAAAGAAAAAAATGTTAGTGGAGTAGGTGTGTCTTTTTTTATAGATTATTTCTTGTCAGAACGCGTTGCCTTTTCAACTGGACTTTGGATTACCCAGAAAAATTTCTCAGTCAGAAATTATGATGGAAGCACAAATTGGGGTAATGGATACTATAATGGAAACGGATATGGGAATGGTTACAACAAAGATGGCTATCATTATGACAATTATCCGGGAGCTAATTATGGAAATAATTTTGCGAATGGCTACAATTACTGGTACTCAGGTGTCTCCAATTACAAAACTACATATCTACAGATTCCATTATTGTTTAAGTATTTTACAAAAGACATTGTTAAGAACTTGAAAATATATGGAACCTTTGGACCAACTATTGATTTTAGAATTGGAGAAAAATTAGATGGACCAGATAGGGCGCATTATTGGAACATGGCGAACAACAATCCTTCTTACGCTTATAGAGATAGAAATGGTACTGGCAGGCCCGTAAAATTATTCAATCCGATTGATATTACATTGTATCTGAGTGCTGGAGTAAACTATAAGATTATTGATAAGCTGGAAGTATTTGGTGGCGTGTTTTTCAATAAAGGTTTTGTAAATGCCATCAATCCAAAACTAACTTTTGCGGAGCCAGGTCAAACTAAAGTCAATAAAGGACTATCTTTAAAAAGCTTTTTAATTGGAATGGAACTTGGGGTTACTTATAATCTAAAGTAAATTAAATAATGCCCATACCTTTTAAGGTGTGGGCATAAATTACGGTTGCATAAAATTTAAATTTAAATTTTTTAGAACTCATTTTTAGCATATTATCATCAATAAGCTTCACCCAAAAATCATTTTTTAAAAAATGAAGAAGCATTAATTTAAAAATATTTTTAGGTTTTTTAATCGGTATAAATACATCTTTCTTGTATTTTTTTTGAAGGTTTTCTAAAAGTTTATGTGACCTTTTATATTCTATTTGTCTTTTAATGTACTGTTTGCAGGTCAGACGATCGTTATGCCAGGAGATTGCGTCCGGATCGAAATAAATCGGGATGTTTAAATCTATAGCCCTCATTCCCAGGTCATAATCCTCTGCGTCGTGTAATCTATGATCAAATCCTCCTAATTTATCCATGGTCATTTTTGATAAGGATAGATGACATGCGGTAAATTTGAAATTATCTATTGTTATTAAGGTCCTCGTTTGGAAATTTTCATCCCATTTTTCATATGAACTTTGTAAATAATATTGAAAATCTTTATCAAACTCAGATTTCTCAAGATTAACTTTTCCTATTAGAATACTATTTGGAAATTTTAAATGATGCTCTTGATGGATTTTTAAACAATTTTCAGCTATTCTTATATCATCGTCTAAAAGAAATAAATATTCCGATTCTGAATAATTAATTCCATTATTTCTAGCTAATGATCTTCCTTGATTACTCTGGTTTATAAAGTGCAAAGAATCGTTTTTGAAATTCTTTAATATTTCAATTGAATTATCAGTAGATCCATCTACTACAATTATAATTTTACAGTTTGTATTTAAAATATTTTTAAAAACAGATGGTAACGACTTCAAAAGCTTGTGGGCTCCATTAAAAGAAGGAATTATAAATGAAATATCCATGTAGGACTATGATAAAAAAAATTAAGGAATATTCTGTTATTGTTTGTGTTTTTTTAAGCGAAATCCTTTTTAAAAGTTAATTTTTCAAATTTTATTCACTGTAAGCTGAACCACATTATATCAAAGTTAAAGATTTTCCATAAATCGATTTCAAAGCGGCCTGTCATATTTTGTCGACCTAAAAAACTAAACTATTTGTTATCTGATTTCTGGAATGTACTGAATTAATTTTATTTTACCCTTTCCAACTGTATATTCAATATCCAGTCAATATCAACCAATTTTACAACTGTATATCCCAAAGATCCTTTTTATAAAATGTTAACTTTCTGTACTTTATTTGATTACAATTACATTCATTATGGTGTTACTATGCATGAATCTTTGCTTAAACATTGTAAAGAATTTCATTTATATATTTTTGCTTTCGACACAAGATGCTATGACGAATTAATCAGATTAAGTCTTTCTAACGTAACTGTAATTTCTCTATCAGAATTTGAAGATGAAAAATTGTTGGAAATAAAACCTAGCAGGTCTAAAAGTGAATATTGCTGGACTTGTACACCTTCTATAATTTTATACGTTTTAGAAAATTTTCCTGTTACTGAATGCACATATATTGATGCTGATCTATACTTTTTTAGTGATCCCCAAATATTAATCACTGAGTTAGGAGAAAATTCAATTTTATTAACATCCCATAATTACTCACCTAAAAACCTTAATATTTTAGCTGGGATTTACTGTGTTCAGTTCATGACATTTAGAAAAGATGTATATGGCTTAAAAGCATTAAATTGGTGGAGAGATGCATGTATTGAATGGTGCTATGCCAGGTTCGAAGATGGTAAATTTGGCGATCAAAGATATTTAGACGATTGGTTGACAAGATTTGAAAAAGTATTTGTTTTAAAAAATGAAGGTGGCGGAGTTGCGCCCTGGAATGTTCAAAAGTATAAGGTGGTAAAAAAGGGGAATCAACTATTTATAAATAACGATAATGAGATTATTTTTTACCATTTTCATAATATGGGATTTGAAAAGCAAAACCAATTTAATCTTGGTTATTATGAATTAGACAACAATACCATTCAAAAAATTTATAAACCATATCTAAAGATATTATTAGCAAACAAAGCCAGGTTTGCGCCAGATTTTGATTCTGAAAGGTTGACTATGATAGACTATTTTTTAATTATTAAAAGGTTCATAATGAGAATTTTATCTAAAAGATATAATCTTTATTATTTAAGAGAAATAAGATAATAGATTATTAATCTTCTGACATGAATTCTGTTTGTTCACCAATACATATTTCAATTATCACCCCTTCTTACAATCAGGGCCAATATATTGAGCAAACTATAGATTCCGTTTTATCCCAAAACTATCCGCATTTAGATTATATCATAATAGATGGTGGAAGTACAGATAACTCTGTTGAAATCATAAAAAAATATGAAAAGCACCTTTCATATTGGGTCAGTGAAAAGGACAATGGGCAGAGCCACGCAATAAATAAAGGATTTTCCCGTGCAAAAGGAGAAGTTATAAACTGGTTGAATAGTGATGACTATTATTTGCCCGGAGCATTAAAAACAGTAAGCGAATATTTCCAGGACAAAAACATAAACGTTCTATGTGGCAAAAGCCAAATTGTGAAAAATGGAAAATTAGTTAAAATTTCTGGTGGAACTGACATCTACCTCGAGCTCTCTAAAACTATTGGTTGGGCTAGAACAGATCAACCAGAAACATTTTACCGAAAATCCTGTATCGACTCAATTGGCGTCCTAAACCAAGGCCTTCATTATGTAATGGACAAAGAACTTTGGATAAGATATTTATGCAAATATGGTTTAAGGAATGTTAAACAAACTGATGACTTACTAGTCGCATTTCGTTTGCACGGTTCTTCAAAGACTACTAATCAACAAAGCTTATTTGACAAAGAAACAGGTAGCCTTTTTCAAAAATTCGCACTTGAATATGGTTTAGATAATGAGGTAAAGGTGTTTAGTGATTTAGGGAATGTATCTGATGAAGTTGAAAGACATATATTTGAAGGTCTTGAGGTCGAAGAAGCGAACCGAGTTTTGCAATATTATTTTTTGCAGCAAGCATTTCGACTATATGCGCTAAATGATTTTAATAGCTCGCAATATTTCCTCAAACAAATTGACTTTTCACAGATTTCAGAATCAGATAAAATTGAAATTCAAAAAATAAGCGACAGGATGAAATATCCTGTCGCTTTAAAGAAATTAATAAACTTGTATAATAAGATCAGAAAGTAATCAAAACACCCAAACCAAGCGATTGGGCAATTTGAACATTGGAGTCCTGATCATAATCATACAAAAGGGTTGCATTCACATTTGTACTTATATATTTGGTTATTTTCGCTGTTAGCGTAGCGTCAAACCTGTGGTCTATATAATCGAAGAAAGTTATGTTGGTATTATCTTTTACTTGCTTAGGAAGCATATAATTAGCAAAGCCCATATACCTGGCTTTGAAATTGATATTTTTAGATAAATCTTTGTCTAATCCCATTTGTAGCATAAAAGCTACTTCGTTTCTTACCGATTTTCCAGAATCCACACCATAATTTTTTGTTTCAGAGAAATCTATATTTCTGGCTGTGACAAATGTCTGCCTTAGTGTTCCTGTTCCAAAACGAGCAAAGAACCAGGTAACTGGCTTGTATTCAAAACCAACAGATTCAGTTAAATATCCTGGAGACATAAAATTCGAAATGTAGAGTGAAGTGTCGCCATTTTTATTGGATTTTATTGTATAACCTTCATAAAATTGAGTTTGAAAGTTTACAGCTGCGTAAATATTCCAGTGTTTAGCAATTGCATATCCAACTTTTGAATCGAAATAAATCTTATCTACATTTTTAAAGAATCCTGAATTTTTATTGTTTACACTTCCGAATTGAAGATCTATTAAATTATTGAAAGACAATCTTTCAAAAGCATAGTCTACTGTACCATTGAAAAATGCCATGTAGGCAATAGAGCTTACACCACCACCTTTCCAGTTATCAGAAAAAGATGCCTGATTCATATTTAAGCCCAGTTTAAAAGCTTTTTTCCAGGAGTTAGAATCTATTTTTGGTGCTGGAGAAGGAGTAAACGAAGCCGCAGGATCAACAGCACCAGGGCTTCCTTGATCTTGAGCATAAGAGAAAATGGATGAAAGGATTAAAAGACCTAAAAACTTAACTTTCATATTAAACTAAAATTTTGAGATATGTTGTCTTCAACTATTAACTACTAACTTTTAACTAAACCAGTTCTCCATAAAGATCAAATTCTGTTGCTGAAGTTATTTTAACATTCGCAAAATCTCCAATACGGGCAAAATTTTGATCGTCAGCCTTTACAAGAACTTCATTGTCCACTTCCGGAGAGTCATGTTCTGTTCTGCCAATAAAATATCCACCTTCATTCCTGTCAAACAAAACTTTCATAGTTTTTTCAACTTTAGCCAGGTTAATTTCCTGCGAAATTTCTTGTTGAATGGCCATAATCTCGTCCGCTCTTTCCTGTTTTACTTCATCAGGAATATTGTCTTCAAATGAATAGGAATGGGTTTGTTCTTCATGAGAATATTTAAAGATGCCTAATCTGTCAAATCGCATTCTTTGAACAAATTCCTGCATCTCAATGAAATCTGCCTCTGTTTCTCCGGGGTGGCCAGCAATAAGGGTTGTCCTTATGGCTATTCCGGGTACTTTATCTCTGATCGTGTTTACCAGGTCTTCTGTTTTCTGACGGGTTATGCCTCTACGCATCAATTTTAACATATTATCTGATCCATGTTGCAATGGCATATCCAGGTATTTGCAGATATTAGGCCTTTCAGCCATTACATCCAGCACGTCCATAGGGAAACCTGAGGGATACGCATATTGTAACCTGATCCATTCAATTCCATTTACATCTGATAGTTTTCTTAAAAGATCTGCTAGTTTTCTGTCCTTATAAAGGTCCAAGCCATAATAAGTCAAATCCTGTGCAATCAGGATCAATTCTTTAGTTCCTCTTTTAGCTAAATTTTCAGCTTCTTTGATTAATTCTTCTTCAGGACGACTGATGTGATTGCCTCTCATTACAGGAATAGCACAGAAAGAACACGGCCTGTCACAACCTTCAGCTATTTTAAAATAGGCAAAATGTGAAGGCGTTGTAATTAGCCTTTCCCCTAATAATTCATGTTTATAGTTTGCTTTAAGGGTTTTAAGCAAACGCGGCAAGTCTCTGGTCCCAAACCATGAATCAACTTCAGGTATTTCATTAGAAAGTTCATCTTTATATCTTTCTGATAAACAGCCAGTGACATATAACTTGTCAACCATTCCCTGTGCTTTTGCATCAGCATAGCGGAGGATGGTATTTACAGATTCTTCTTTGGCATTGTCAATAAAGCCACAAGTATTGATGATGACAATATTTGCCTCATCGTCTTTCGACTCATGGGTAACATCAAAATTGTTGGCCTTTAGCTGAGTGAAGATATTTTCAGAATCTACAAGGTTTTTAGAGCACCCCAACGTAACGATGTTCACTCTGTTGGTTTTGAGGCCTTTGGTTTTCAAGATAAGCTATTTGGGCGCAAAGGTAGGGAATTTGCTTGTCACTTCGTAAATAACAGATATTGAACATTATTTAATGTTGAAGAATAATTATCATTTTGAAACTATTGCAACTCCCTCAAATACATCTGGATAGTATTCTCCAGTCCCAAATAAAGAGCATCGCAAACTAATGCATGTCCAATAGATACCTCCAGTAACCCAGAAATATTTTGATATAAATAATGAAGGTTTTCTAAATTGAGATCGTGTCCTGCATTTATTCCCAAACCTATTTCATTGGCCACTTTTGCTGCTCTTATAAAAGGTGAAATCGCTATAATCTTATCTTTTGAATAGTTTTTTGCATAAGATTCGGTATAAAATTCAATTCTGTCAGTTCCACATTCTTTGGCACCTTCTACCATTTTTGGGTCAGCATCAACAAAAACTGAAACCCTTATTTTTTGCTTTTGAAATTCACTGATTACCTCTTTCAGAAAAGATTGATGTTTTACAGTATCCCAACCTGCATTAGAAGTCAAAGCATCCGGGCCATCTGGTACAAGTGTTACCTGGTCTGGTTTTGCTTCACAAACAACTGAAATAAATTTAGGTAATGGATTGCCTTCAACATTCAATTCTGTTTTTACTATTCTTTTCAAATCAAAAACGTCCTGGTATCTGGCATGTCTTTCATCCGGACGGGGATGTATCGTGATGCCTTGGGCGCCAAATCGCTCACAATCCGTGGCAATTTTTAAAATATCTGGCTGATTCGCTCCACGGGAATTGCGTATGAGGGCAATTTTGTTGATGTTCACACTTAGTTTCGTCATCGACTCTTTTGAATGTTCTTCCTGAAATCTATTTTTGGGAATTAAAGCTTAAAATTACTTAATAATGAGTTTAAAATTAAAAATTGAAGAAGGTATTAAAAAGGCAATGTTGGCCAAAGATCAAACACGTTTGATGGCTTTACGTGGAATTAAATCTCAAATACTGCTTGCTGAAACTGAAAAAGGTGCAAAAGAAGATTTGACTGAAGAGGCTGAAATGAAATTGCTTACAAAGGCAGCTAAACAACGTCGGGATTCTTTAGAAATTTATAACAAAGAAGGAAGAAAAGATTTGGCTGAAACAGAAATGAAAGAATTGGCCATTATTGAGGAGTTTCTCCCTAAACAAATGACTGATATGGAAATTACTGCTGCTATCAAAGAAATAATAGAAAGGGTAGGAGCTAAAAGTGCTGCAGAAATTGGGAAGGTAATGGGAACTGCATCAAAAGAACTTGCCGGGAAAGCAGATGGCAAAAAAATATCAGAAATAGCAAAAAGCTTGCTTGCCTGAAAAATTATTTTTTAACATTACATTAACATTAGGTTCGCATAAGCGTTATTTACAATACAAGTCTTAAGATGGAATTTACAATAAAACAAGAGGGTGGTTTTAAATATATTGACGAAGGTCAGGGCGAAATTCTCTTGCTGTTACATGGTCTATTTGGTGCTTTAAGTAACTGGGAAGAGGTAATAAGTACTTTTTCTAAAAACTACAGGGTCGTAATCCCAATGATGCCTATTTATGAAATGCCTCTTAAAGAATCAAGTGTTGAAGGCTTAGTAAAATATATTGAAGGTTTCGTTGCATTTAAAAATCTTACTGGATTAACATTACTTGGAAACTCACTAGGTGGGCATATCGGACTTATATATGCCCTTAATAATGGAGAAAATGTAGTGAGAATGGTTCTTACTGGCAGTTCTGGATTATTTGAAGATTCTATGGGTGGTTCTTTTCCAAAAAGAGGAAACTATGAATACATTAAAGAAAGGGTTGTTTACACTTTTTATGATCCATTAGCAGCCACTAAGGAGCTAATTGATGAAGTATTTGAGATTACAAACAATAATCAAAAATGTTTGAGGATTATTAATATTGCCCGATCGGCACAAAGACATAACCTTAAAAAGGACCTTCCTAAAATAGAAATTCCTACTTTACTCATCTGGGGTTTGAACGATACAATCACTCCTCCGGAAGTGGCACACGAATTTATGAGATTGTTACCTAATGCTGAACTTAGGTTTATCGATAAATGTTGTCATGCACCTATGATGGAACATCCTGTAAAGTTTAATGAACATTTGGCCAAATTCTTAAAAGACACTCAGGCAGTATATGTTAGTTGAAAAATATATAGACCTAAGCATTCCGGTATTGAAAAGTAGCGATACCGTAAGAACGGCTATAAAAAAATTCAATGAAACAAACCTCGATCAGCTTCCTCTGGTTGATGATGATAAATTCCAGGGAATTCTTTTTCGAAATACGATTGAAAGTGTTATCGATACCAAAGGAAAATTAGAAGGAATTCTTTTAGAAGGAAAAACACTTACTGTAACACATAATACACATATTCTCGAAGCACTTCGCGTAGCCAATCTCGCCAAACTTCAGCTGGTTTGTGTTGTTGATGGGATCACTCAGGAATATGTCGGGGCTATAAAAACTGATTCTCTTTTAGACTTTTTTATTCAGTCTTATGGAGTTAGGGTTAATGGTTCTGTATTGGTTATAAGTGTTTTAGAAAGAGATTATTCTTTAAGTGAAATTTGCAGAATAATTGAATCCAATGATGCTAAAGTTCTAACTGTATTCACCGATGTTCGTGAGGATGATCCGTATCATATGCAGGTTTCATTGAAATTAAACCTTACAGACATCAGCAGGGCCATAGCAGGGCTTCAAAGGCATAACTTCAACATAATATATTCTTTTCACAAAGAAGATTTTTTAAATCAGGATAAGGAAAGATTACAGCACCTGCTAAGGTTCCTTGAAATCTGACAGGTTTTATGGTTATTACTAGCACCAAGAACGAAAGGATTAAGTCCTTACAAAAGTTAGCAAAGTCTTCAGAAAGAAAGAAAGAAGAAGTTTTTGTAATAGAGGGCATTAGAGAGCTGGAAAAAGCAATCCATGCTGGTTACACTTTTACCGAAACATTCTTTTGCCCAACAGTTGTTTCTGAAGAACATATCAATGAATTATTTGGATTTGATATCCTCAAGACAGCGGTCTCACATCATGTTTTTGAGTCTATTGCTTACAGGGAAAACCGGGATGGTATAATTGCACTGGCAAAACCTAAAAACCTGGGATTTAAAGACTTAAAGCTCAGTAAAAATCCTTTGATAATTGTACTGGAAGCAGTAGAAAAGCCCGGAAACCTTGGTGCTATGTTGAGGACCGCCGATGCGTCAGGGGCTGATGCTATTATTGTATGCGATCCGATCACAGATATTTATAATCCAAATGTTATTAGGGCTAGTTTAGGCTGTATTTTTACTAAACCTGTGATATGTTGTAAAAGCGAAGAAGCTGTTCAATTCTTTAAAAATCATAAAATCACCACTTTAGCTACAACTCCTGATGCTAAAATTGTGTATTTTGATCAAAACCTAAACAGACCAGTGGCAATTGTGATGGGAACAGAAGCTGATGGATTATCTGATTACTGGTTGAAAAATACTGATGTTCAGGTTAAAGTTCCTATGTTGGGTATAGCGGATTCCTTAAATGTATCTGTTTGTTTGTCTGTGGTTTTGTATGAATGTGTCAGACAAAGATTGCAGCCTAAATAATGCATCTACACGACATTATAGGTAGTATAGCGGCAATTTGCACCACTATTGCATTTATTCCTCAGGTTATATTGGTACTTAAAACCAGGAACACAGATTCCATTTCCTTTATAATGTACAGTATATTCATAACCGGGGTTGCCTTATGGGCAGTTTTCGGATATATGACAATGCAATGGACTATCATCATTGCAAATATTATTACCTTTATTCTGGCCTTTATAATTTGGTTTAGTAAGCTTGTAAGCATTCAAAAGGGAAGAGAAGTATCCTGAGTCGAGATTTAATAAATATAAATGAATAAATTATTTTTCATAATATTACTTTTATTTGGTTTAAATTCTTGTCGCAACAAAAAAGACTTAACGGTACCTGCCAAAACAGAAATCAATTATTTCAGCTTGAAAAAGGGTGATTATTTTCTTTATGATGTGAAGGAAAAACAGTATTCAACATTTTCCAATACTGATTCAGGATATACTTTAAAAGTGAGTTATCCCGAAACATTCAACGATGCTGCAGGTGAAACCAGTTATAAAACCTACAGGTCAAGAAAAAATGAGGGTTCACCAGACTATCAAATACGATCCGTATGGACAACCAAAGTAAAGAATTTCAATTATGTTATTGTAAATGAGAACAATACCCCTTTTTTAAAACTATTTTACCCTTTAGAGGAAAACAAAATCTGGAATGGTAATATCTACAATTCTCAAGGTATTGAAAATTATACATTGATTAATGTTGGCAAGCCCTGGGGTAATTTTCCTGTAACTGTTACGGTTATACAAAAGAATGACACCAACTTATTGAGAAGGGATTTTCGCATTGAAGTTTATGCTAAAGATTTAGGATTGATTTACAAGGAAACCAAAGCGGTAAAATATTCTGGTAATGCCCAAGACTTTGGAAAAGGCATTATTGTGGATGGTATTGTTTTCAAACAAAGTTTACTTGAGCATGGCAATGAGTAAGGTTTTATTTATAACCCTATTTATTCTATTTGGGTCTCGCACATTTGCTCAAAAATCTTATTTTTTCATTCATTTCAAAGATAAGCCCGGTAGCAAGGAGTTTTTTGAGGTTACATCCAGATCATCCTTAAGAAGAACACATCAAAACCTCAAATTTGATTATTCGGATCTGTCGGTAGATACCTCCTATATTAATTCAATTAGTAAAGTTCCAGACTTGCGAATTATCCTGAGCAGTAAATGGTTAAATGGTGTTTTAATAAACTCAGAAAATAGTAGTTTAAAAGTAATATCGCAACTTCCTTTTGTCAACAGTGTGACTTTTGTAAGCAAAAACACAAAGGATGGAATTGGTAATTCACTTTTGGAATATCAGTCAACTTCATCATTTGATTATGGAAATGCTGGCTTTCAAGTTCAAAGTTTGAAAGCGGATAAAATGCATGATATGTGTTTGAATGGAGCAGGCATTTATATTGCAGTATTCGATGGTGGTTTTCAAAATGCAAATCAGATCCAATCTCTTGCACATATTTTTCAGCAAAATAGATTGAAATTTACATACAATATTGTGGAGAATCAATCCGATGTGTTTTCGAGACATGTTCACGGAACAAACGTACTTTCTTGTTTAGCTGGCTATAGTCCAGGCAAACTTATAGGAACTGGGTTTGGATCAGATTTCGCACTGATTATTACAGAGGATGTAAAAAGTGAAAAAAAAATCGAGGAGTATTATTGGCTGAAAGGAGCAGAAATGGCTGATAGCCTTGGGGTTGATATAATTTCCTCATCCCTTGGTTATTATACCTTTGATGACACTTCTGAAAACCATCAGCTTTCTGAATTGGATGGTAAAACAACTGTTATAACAAAAGCAGCAGCAATGGCTGCCCGAAAAGGAATTTTAGTCGTAAATAGTGCGGGAAATAACTACAATGTTAATTCCTGGAGAAAAATTGTTTTTCCTTGTGATGCCGATTCGATTTTGTCTGTTGGTGCGGTTGATAATAACTTCTCCAAATCTTCATTTAGTGCAATAGGGCCAAGTGAAGATGGAAGAATTAAACTTGAAGTAAGTGCTTTTGGATCAGGCGTTACGATTAATAATTCAGGAAACAGTTTTTATTCTGGATCAGGTACTTCTTATTCTGCTCCTTTGATTACTGGATTAGCAGCCGGACTTTGGCAATCAAACAGAGGTTTAACAAACATCCAAATTAGGAACGCCATTATTCAATCTTCAAGTTTGTATTTGAGTCCAAATAATGAAATAGGCTATGGAATACCTGATTTTGAAAAAGCTTACAATCTCCTTAATTCAAAGTTTTTCACCAGATGCAAAGAGCAAACTAATTCTTATGACCTCTATCCGAATCCGGTTAGTGACTTATTAACCATCCAATCGAATAACTTTTCCGAAGGAACAGAGTATTATTTGTTCGATTTAAATGGAAAAGAAATTACTAATGGTATTATAAATGTTCAAAGCTTTGCAAAATTAAAACTGGATTTTACTTATCTGGGCCCGGGAATCTATATTTTAAAAATAGGGGACAAGCAATACAAAATAGTAAAAATATAAGTCTTAGTACTCCAAATGTGTTGAATTACTCACAACTCATCACACACAACTCACAACTAACTCCGCTTTTTCCTGAATAAATAAATCTTGCCTTCTTCACCATGAAGCAATCGGATAATGTTTTTCTGGTGGGTTAGTACCACAATCGCAAACATTACATATCCGAAAATGACCATAAAATGCTGAGAAGGCAAAAATCTTGGTGAAAGCATTAGTAATGGATAAGCAAAGGCTGCCGTTATTGATCCTAATGAAACATAATTGGTTGTTAAAAATATAACAAGAAAAATAATCAGGCAGATTAATGCTAACTCAGGATTGATACCAAAAACCATTCCTAATGAGGTCGCAACGCCTTTCCCACCTTTGAAATTGGCAAACAATGGAATTATATGTCCAACAACTGCAAGCGCCCCAAAAAGCATTCCATATAAAGGAATGTACTTTTCATGAATGTTAGTATTGTGTATCAGAATAAAAGAAATGATAGTGGCTGTCCATCCTTTAAAAGCATCTATTAAGAGTACAATTATACCTGGCTTTGTGCCTAGAACTCTAAAAGTGTTGGTGGCACCTGCATTTCCGCTTCCAAAATTTCTAACATCAATTCCAAAAAAAGCTTCACCATACCAAATTGCAGTTGGAAGTGAACCAATTGCATAGGCTCCTAAACAATAAAGAATTGCTGTGATAGCATCTAAAACCATATCTTTTCCCTAAATAATTATATTATGTTATGACAAAGTTAACAATAAATTTTATAAAATAATTTCTACGGTTGATATGACTAAAAGTTGTGTTTAAGAAAGAAAATATCTTCATAAATGAAATATGCTATAAATGGTTATTTTTGACAAAATTTACTTTTATGTTCCGCCTGATTTATCTAACGATTTTAACTTTATTGTTTTTGGTCTCTTGCAATTCTGCCAAAAGACATTTAAGGTTGGGCGATAAGAGATTTAAAAAAGGAGAGTTTGATTTTGCTGCTGAAAATTATAAGAATGCAATTGCCAAAGGTGCCAATTCAGGAGATGTTTATTTTAAAGTAGCAGAAAGTTACAGAAGATCAAACAGGTTAATCGAAGCCGGACCATTTTACAAACAAGCTATTGATGCTGGCGTAAAGAAGGACACCGCATTGTTTTTTCAGGCAGTATACCTGAAAAATCTGGGTGAGTATGAAAATGCCAAAGGTGCTTTTAATCAGTATCTTAAGGTTGGGTCTACAACTGATTTTATCAGGAAAGCTAAAAGGGAAGTGGCATTTTTAGAAAACGTGCGGGCTTTATTATTGAAAGATGTTCCTTTTAAAGTAAAAAACGCTACTTCAATAAATACTGAATTTTCAGAATTCAGTCCTGCAAAATACAAGGACCATGTTGTTTTTGCATCCGATAGAGGCATGGATATAACCTACAGGGCGACCGGAAATGGATTTTACAGTCTTTATGAATTCAAACCTGATAATTTCGCAGAAGGTACAGGAGCCCTTACTTTATTCGATAAAACTATTGAGGAAGAAGGTGTTCATTCTGCCTGTGCAACATTCACTAAAGACGGCAAAACAATGGTTTTTGCCAAAAGCAATAATGGAAGTAAAAAGGGCAACAATGGAGGGACTATTCAGGAAACCGATTTATATGTTTCAAATTACATAGAAGGAAAATGGTCTGTCCCGACCATAATCAGCGCCAGCCTTCCTACTGCCTGGGAATCAACTCCTTGTTTTTCTGCAGATGATAAAATTTTATATTTCTCTTCAAATAGATCAGGAGGTTATGGTGGGATAGACATTTACCGTTGTGCCGTTCTGGACAATAACAAATTTGGTACAGCTTACAACCTAGGTTCAAAGATCAATACTTCCGGAAATGAAATGTTTCCTTTTGTTTCGGGCGACAGTAAATTATATTTTGCTTCTGATGGTCATGCAGGATTAGGGAGCCTTGATGTATTCATTGCCTCAAAAGATACTTCAAGGAATATCACCATCGAAAATCTTGGATACCCTATTAACAGCAGCTACGATGATTTTGGATTAAGTTTTATTTCTCCCGAGGTAGGATACTTTTGCTCGGACAGGCCTGGTGGAAAAGGAAACGATGATATTTACTATTTTGCCTTTTCTCCTGATGCTCGTAAAAAAGTTGAGTATAACCTGGTTGTATACACTCAAAAAAACAACGAAACTGGAAATGATATTCCATTGGAAGGGGTGACAGTTAAAATGTTAAATGAAAAAGATTCAATAATACATGAGTTTACTTCAAAGACAGAAGGTAAAATGGTATTGCCTGTTCAAACTGAAAAGAACTACAGTTTTGTAGCTACCAAAAAAGGATTTTTTACCAAAAGACAAACTTTTTCTACAGTTGGGAGAACGGTTCCTCAATTTCAGTTAAAGGACAGCTTAAATGTTATTACCTTTGAAACTGACCTAGACCTTGATTCTATTATCCTCGAAAAAGAGATTGTGCTGGATAATATTTACTATGATTACAACAAGGCAGATATTAGAACAGATGCTGCAAAAGAGCTTGATAAGTTAGTAGGTATTTTGAAAGACAATCCGGAAATATCTATTGAACTTGGTTCACATACAGATAGCCGTGGAAATAATGATTACAATTTAAAACTGTCTCAAAGACGGGCAGAATCAGCTGTAAATTATATGGTTTCTAAGGAAATAAGTGCTGAATGGGTAACTGCAATTGGCTATGGCGAAGAAAAACATTTAGTTGAAGATGCAACAACTGAAGAAGAACACCAAATGAACAGAAGAACAGAATTCAAAGTAGTGAAAATTGGCAAGCGATAATTTCTTTGTTCTATTCTTCAAAAGCCTCAATCAATTCAGGAAGTAAGTTCTCGGGGCTTCCAAAATGTTCTACAAATTCAAAATCCTTGTTGACTTTCGAAAATTCTTTTCTGAATATTTCTCTGGTACGATTATCAATACCACCACTTATTATTACAATATCATAAGGTTTATCTCCAAAATTTGCTAGTGCAGATTCTGCATTTGTCACTCCATCAGCTTCAAACTCTTTTTCAATTAAAAATTTTATTGCAGAATCTAAAATTTCCTGATCGGGGCAAATTACAAAAGCACGTATTGGTTCAATCATATGATGGATTTACGAATTGCGAATTAAGATTGTAAAATTGGACTACAAGATTCATAATTCATAATTCATCATTAATTATGTCATTATCCATTCCCTAAAAATCTTTATATTTGAACATGTACGCAGTGGTGGATATTGAAACTACAGGAGGAAACGCCAGCTTTGGGCGAATCATTGAAGTAGCTGTAGTTATTCATGACGGGGAAAAAATTACAGAAACTTTTAGCAGCCTGGTAAATCCTTGCTGCAATATTCCTCCTTTCATTACTTCTTTAACAGGTATATCTAATAATATGGTAGCCAACGCTCCCAAATTTGAAGAGATAGCTGTCCGACTTCATCGGATTACGGAAAACAAAGTATTTGTAGCCCACAATGTAAATTTTGATTATTCATTCATTAAAAAAGAATTCTCTCTTTTGAATGTTGATTTCGATCGAAAAAAACTTTGTACTGTAAGATTGTCCAGAAAACTTGTTCCAGGGGTAAAGAAATATAACCTGGGAAGTATTTGCGGGCATTTTGGTATTATCATCCACGATAGGCACAGAGCAATGGGTGATGCTGAAGCAACTGCTGAACTTTTAAACCATCTTCTTCTAAGAGACCCATCACAGGAAACGATAAAACATTCTCTTAAGCGAAACAGCAAAGAAATGTCTTTACCACCGCATATTTCAAGGAGCCTGCTTGATAATTTGCCAAACACACATGGCGTTTATTTTTTCCATGATTCAACAGGCAAAGTTATATATGTGGGAAAAGCGATTGACATTAAAGATAGGGTAGGACAACATTTTTCGGGAAACACACACACAAAGACCCGAAGTATGTTTATGAACAACATTCATGATGTTAGTCATGAGGTAACCGGTAATGAATTAATTTCCTTATTGCTTGAAAACGAAGCCATTAAGAAGCACTATCCAAGATACAACCGCACAAATAAAACATTTAAATTAAATTTTGGTCTCTATACCTATGAAGATCAATTAGGATATTCTAGAATTGTAATTGGTAAGGCAGGAAAAAAAGACAAGCCAATTGCTGCTTTTGGATCAGAATCGGAGGCACTGGAACATGTTTTGGTTAAAGTAAGGGACTACCAACTTTGCCTGAGACTATGTGGAATTATCAAGAGCAACATTCAATGCGATTATGAAGCCAGGTTTGGTAGGCCATGCTATGTTTGTAAAGGTAAAATGTCAGTAGATTCTTACAATGAGAAAGTTGAGCAGGCCTTTTCCGGAATTAGCCAACAAACCTCTTTTGTAATTAAAACTGCAGGAAGGAAAAACAATGAAGAAGGCTTTGTGATGGTTGAGAAAGGGAAATTTCTGGGATATGGGTATGTAAATTTTGACAATTCAATATCTGATCTCAATCAATTAAGGGATTTGGTTAAGCCTTGTTACGATACCCAGGATTCTCAGAATATTATTAAAACATTTTTAAAAAAATCAAAACTTGTTTTTCGGGACCCTATAAGGGTTTATTCTTACCGTTAAAACTCTATACATTTAAGAATAAATAAAAATTGCGGCACGATTATTTTAACGAATTTAAGGGCAAATAATAAATTTGCCTGAATTATTTAAAATCTTAATATTCGTTTTGGCCTATTAAAAAGCGAGAATTATAAATATTAACAGCAAAAGGAAGCTTGAATTATCAGGCTTCCTTTTGCTGTTAGTTTTTTTTTATTTTTTTTATTGTTAGAGCAAAAAAGATGATGTTGAAACCAGAGGTGATTGTAAGTCTTGTTCAAATTTTAAATTGATGTTAACCAGTTTCCTACTTAAAAAACCATTATGAGTACACTGACCATGTCCCGTAAAGTATCTAATGCAGAAATGCTTGATACTGTAGATTCACAACAATTATTTAAAGTCCTTACCGAAGTAAAAAATGGAAATTTTGGAGTTAGAATGCCAATTGACCAAATCGGTATAAATGGGAAAATCTGTGATACGTTAAACGAAATCATCGACTTGAATGAAAGGATGATGATTGAGTTTACCAAAGCAGGTAAAATAATTGGGGAGCAAGGAAAACTGACAGAACGTATTGCTTTACCAAAAGCAAAAGGTGCCTGGTTAAATGGTGTGGAAGCACTTAACACCATGATATCCAATCTTGTAAATCCTACGATCGAAATTGCACACGTAATTGGTTCTGTGGCCAAAGGAGACTTATCTACAGAGATGCCCTTGAAAATTGGTTCGCATGCCTTGAAAGGGGAGTTTTTGCGTATTGCAAAGGATGTTAACTACATGGTGAAACAGCTGAAAGTGTTCTCATCTGAGGTAACAAGGGTGGCACGTGAGGTGGGTTCTGAAGGTAAGCTTGGTGGTCAGGCGAAAGTAAAAGGGGTAGGTGGTGTATGGAAAGACCTTACGGACTCAGTGAATCAGATGGGTTCAAACCTTACTGCCCAGGTACGTAACATTGCTGATGTAACAACAGCGGTTGCAAAAGGAGACTTATCCAAAAAAATTACAGTGGATGTAAAAGGAGAAATCCTTGAGCTTAAAAATACTATCAACACCATGGTGGATCAGCTGAACTCGTTCTCTTCTGAGGTGACGAGGGTGGCACTTGAAGTGGGTACGGAAGGAAAATTGGGTGGACAGGCTCAGGTAAAAGGAGTTGCAGGTACATGGAAAGACTTAACTGACTCAGTAAACCAGATGGCATCTAACTTAACAGGTCAGGTGCGTAACATTGCCGAGGTAACAACGGCGGTGGCAAAAGGTGACCTTTCAAGAAAGATTACAGTGGACGTAAAAGGAGAAATTCTTGAGCTGAAAGATACGATCAATACCATGGTGGATCAGCTGAACTCCTTCTCATCTGAGGTAACAAGGGTGGCGCGAGAGGTGGGTTCGGAAGGAAAACTTGGTGGTCAGGCCAAAGTAAAAGGGGTAGGAGGTGTTTGGAAGGACTTAACTGACTCAGTGAATCAGATGGGTTCTAATCTTACTTCTCAGGTACGTAACATTGCCGAAGTAACAACAGCGGTGGCAAACGGTGACCTTTCCCGTAAAATTACAGTGGACGTAAAAGGAGAAATCCTTGAGCTTAAAAATACAATTAACACCATGGTGGATCAGCTGAACTCATTCGGTTCAGAGGTAACCAGGGTGGCACGTGAGGTGGGGTCTGAAGGAAAACTTGGTGGACAGGCACAGGTAAAAGGTGTGGCTGGTACCTGGAAAGACTTAACTGACTCAGTAAACCAGATGGCATCCAATCTTACTGCCCAGGTGCGTAACATCGCTGAGGTAACAACAGCGGTAGCAAACGGAAACCTGTCTAAAAAGATTACGGTGGACGTGCAGGGAGAGATCCTTGAGCTGAAAAACACCATCAATACCATGGTGGATCAGCTAAACTCATTTGCATCTGAGGTAACAAGGGTGGCACTTGAGGTTGGTACAGAAGGAAAACTAGGAGGTCAGGCAAAAGTAAAAGGGGTGGGTGGAACCTGGAAAGACTTAACTGACTCGGTGAATCAGATGGGTTCTAACCTAACAGCCCAGGTTCGTAACATCGCAGAGGTAACAACGGCGGTGGCAAAGGGTGATCTTTCAAAGAAAATTACAGTAAACGTTGAAGGAGAGATCCTTGAGCTTAAAAATACAATTAACACCATGGTGGATCAGCTGAACTCTTTCGGTTCAGAGGTAACCAGGGTGGCTCGTGAGGTGGGATCTGAAGGAAAACTTGGTGGACAGGCAACGGTAAAAGGGGTGGATGGAGTTTGGAAAGACTTAACTGACTCAGTGAACCAGATGGCTTCAAACCTTACAGCCCAGGTACGTAACATCGCTGAGGTAACAACTGCGGTGGCTAACGGTGACCTTTCCAAAAAAATTACAGTGGATGTACAGGGCGAGATCCTTGAGTTGAAAAAAACATTCAACATCATGGTGGATCAGCTGAACTCATTTGCCTCTGAGGTAACCAGGGTGGCACTTGAGGTGGGTACAGAAGGAAAACTTGGTGGTCAGGCAAAAGTAACCGGGGTAGGAGGAACCTGGAAAGACTTAACTGACTCGGTAAATAACATGGCGTCCAACCTAACCTCTCAGGTACGGAACATTG
>JACMRH010000156.1 GCA_014376535.1 Cytophagales bacterium
CAGCACTTTCACTTCTTAAGAATATACCAATACTAAAAGCATTTGCAATTCCGTAACCAACTCTAATTCCAGTCATTCCTCTTGCACCTAAACCTTTGTATTTAACTGTTCCGTCAGTTTTATCAAGAGTGCTAGCGTAAGAGTTCTCGATTTTAGAACCACCTAATAATGCACCGTAACCCAAACCGATGTGAATTGTACCCTTTGTGTTTGATTGACCGAAAGACATTGTGCTTGCAAGGAGTGCAGCAGCGATTAATACTTTTTTCATTTTAGTGATATTTTAAATATTTTAGTTTGAAAACTCCGCAAATATGACACTATTCATTCTAATATTGCAAGACATTTTTTGGATATTTATAAGAATTCTATAAAGAAAAATTACAAGCATAGAATTATAACATTGAACTATCCTAAGTCAACAATCAAAATTTTTAATCAATTAGAGTTCAAATTGGGATTAAAAACAGGAACAATTATAAAGGAGTGGCAACCCTTATATATTGACAAATGGGTTAAATATTACATCAAAACTTAGTCAACATAAAATATTCGTTTTACCCTTTCACTCACATTTGTAAGTATTTCATAGGAAATGGTGCCTATTTCAGATGCAATTTTGCTTACAGGAATTTCTTTTCCGAAGATAATTACCTCGTCTCCTTCCTGTACTTCTATGCCAGTTACGTTCAACATGCACAGATCCATACAGACACTGCCAATAACCGGAGCTAATTGACCTTTAATATACATTTGACCGAAGCCTCCACTAAACTTTCTCGAATAACCGTCACCATAACCGATTGCCACTGTTGCTACCTGAATATCCTCAATGGCTATTCCTTTTCTACTATATCCAATAGATTCTCCTTTTTTAACTGTTCTTATCTGAGAGACCACTGTTTTTAGTGTACTCACATTTTCTAACTTATTATTTTGCGGATGACCATCAGATTCAACACCGTACATTCCTATTCCCAACCTGACCATACCAAATTGAAATTGTGGCAACCTTGTAATTCCTGCTGAATTTAAAATATGTTTAATCACGCCATATTTTAATTCTCCTTCAATTTTATCAGCAATAGCTTTAAATGAATAAGCCTGATGATAAGAAAATTCATCATGCTCAGTTTCACCCGAACCAGCTAAATGACTAAATATTGAGGCAACTTTGAAGTGAGATTGTTTTAAAACCTTGCACAATTCGTCTATTAGAGGTTCTTCAAATCCTAATCTATGCATGCCCGTGTCTATTGCTAAATGTACAGGTGGAAACGAAGCTGACATTGTATAATCAGATCTTTTGATAAATAAATTGTATTCATTTAATAAGCGAAAATTGTAGATTTCAGGTTCGAGATTGTATTGAACCATCTTTGAAAACTCTTCAGGCGCTGGGTTCATGACCATTATAGGAATGGTGATATTATTTTCCCGCAATGCGATTCCTTCGTCGGTATAAGCTACTGCCAGATAATCAACTTTTTGATATTGTAATAAATGAGCAACTTCATGGCTACCACTTCCATAAGCAAATGCTTTTACCATTACCATCATTTTGGTTGTTGGCTCCAGCATCTGACGATAGACATTTAAATTATGGGTGAGTGCATTAAGATTGATTTCAAGGACGGTCCTGTGGATCTTTTGCGCAAGTGACTGGACGATATTTTCAAATTTAAAAATTCTTGCACCTTTAATTAAAATTAATGAATTGCTAAATTCTAAGGTATTTGAAACATCAATAAAAGCATTAGTATTTGGAAAAAACAATGATCCTTCGGGGAAGGAAGCACTATTTTTCATCATTCCAATTCCTATACCAATAAACCAGCTAATTCCATTGTTTAATAAAACTTCTGAAATTTCTTTAAATACCAATTGATCAGGTTTACCTGTTTCAAGCATGTCTGAAAGGATAACAATCCTTTTCTTTTTCAGATTCTGCTGCTGCATGAATTGCAATGCAATTTTCAATCCTTCCAGGTCATTATTATAAGTATCATCTATTATATATGAGTTGTTTCGTCCCTCCTTTAATTCCAGTCGCATTGGAATATTATTGAGAGAGGCGATTCGGGTTTGTATTACTTCATCAGAAATTTTGAAATGAAGCATTGTAATTATGCAATGCAACACATTTTCGATAGAGGCATCGTCTTTAAATGGTAATAAAAACTTAGCTTCATTAGATCCATACTTAATCTTAACTGTAGTTGATTTAAGTTCTTTATTATTAATGGAGACATTATAAGTTGCTTCATTACCGATTGACCATGAAACAAGTACTTTTGGATTAAAGATATTTTCAAGGCAATTTTTTAATTCTACCTGATCCTTCCGATAAATTATAGTTTGGCAATTATTGAACAGCCTTGCCTTTTCTTCAATTTTTTCAGTGTTTGATTTGAATCCTTCGGAGTGAGCCGGGCCGATATTTGTAAAGATGCCTACAGTAGGTTTAATAATCCTTTCGAGCTTTTCCATCTCACCAGTTTTTGAAATTCCGGCTTCGAAAATGGCAAGGTTATGGAGTGAATTTAATTGCCAAACAGAAAGAGGGACACCGATTTGGGAATTGTAACTTTTAGGACTTTTAACGATGTGATAATCCGGAGACAGCAATTGGTACAACCACTCCTTAACTATTGTTTTTCCATTGCTTCCTGTAATACCTATTACTTCTAAATCAAACTTGTTCCGATGACAAATAACTATGTCCTGAAGCGTATCTAAGCTTTTTTTAGCTAAAAAAACATTGCATTCTGGTAATGGAATGTCAGAAATCCTGCTCTCGTCTTCAACAACAAATTGGCGGATGCCTTTTTCATAAAGGTCCTTCAAAAATAAATGTCCATCATGATTTTTCCCTTTAACAGCAAAAAATAAGGCGCCTTTGCTGGAAGTAAAATTTCTACTGTCAGTTGTAAGGGACCCTATTTCCTGCTGAAATGAAAATGATATTATTTTACCAATAGAAATATTAGGCAACTGGCTGAACAATAGAGACATGAGAAAATATTAGAAACCTATATTGTAAAATTGACAAACTATATTTGATAATGGCATAAACTTTGCGAGATTTATTTACGATCTCACATAGGTTTTAAAAATTCCATTATGGCAAAAGATAAAAAAAATACTCAACCAAAAGTCCATCCGGACTTAGATGGCTTCCAAATATCTATAGATAAATTTGGCCAGATCCAATCAAGCTTACCTATTGAGAAGCTTAATGAGTTCCTTAATAAAAATGTGGACGACAAAAAGTTAAGACATAGGGACGATATTGATAAATAGGTCTCCCCTATATTAGTCTGCCCGATGCGCAGAATCCAAAGGGGAGACCTGGTTACTGGAAAATTCAAAAGAGATATTTTCTATCAATTTTGCAATTAACTATTTAATGAGCTAAAGGCCCGGTTGATGCATCTTTAGCTTCAACTGTGGCTTTGATACTTATGCTTGAAACTTCCGGATAGGTATTTGCTACAATCGAAACAAATTTTTGATTTACCCCCGTTTTGTTTTTACTGTTAAACTGCACATCAATAGTGCCTTCTGCCCCTGGAGCAATGGGTTCTTTAGGATAGCTAGGAATGGTGCAGCCACAACTCCCTCTTGCATCTGAAATTACTAGATTGGTTTTCCCTGTATTTGTAAATTTAAAAGTATGCTTTACTACATCACCTTCTTTTATCTGGCCAAAGTCGAATTCAGATTCCTGAAATGAAAACTTAGGCAGATTAGCCGTATCTGCAGGTATTACAGATGCGGAGATAGCGGAGGTGTCAGTTTTTGGATTCGTTTCCTTTTTATCAGAAGGGCCATTTTGTTCACAAGAAAACGCAAAAACTGATATTATAAATAATGAAGAGATTAAACGCATAGTATTAAAGTTTCTGCAAAAGTAAAATAAAGTAAACGAGTTTACGAAATGCTTTCATGCTATTTCTAATGAAAAAAGTAAATTAGCGTCTTAATGAATTCATTTTACTTTTCTTTAGAACATTCTGCCTGGTGGCTGCTGCTAATTTTTGGTGTATCACTAGGACTTGCCTGGCTATTTTACTCGGGCAAAAACATATGGAATAATCGTTTAACATGGCTTTTAAAGAGTTTAAGGTTCCTGTCTGTTTTTCTGATTTTGTTCCTGTTGCTTAATCCCAGCATAACTAATGTAAAATCTTATAAAGAGAAACAAACCTTCCCTATATTAATTGATAATTCCCAATCTGCCGTAATGGCGGGAAATACAGAGGCCCAACTTCGATCAGGAATTGATCAAATTTTCAAAATATTAGAAGATAAAGGATTTAAACCTGAGTTGTTAGTACATGAAAGAACAGCCAAAACAAGTGATAGCATAACTTTTAATTATCCATCTTCAGATATTTCTAAACTATTATATGATGGTGAAGAAAGTACTTTTCAAAAAACAAATAACCCTTCAATACTTATAAGTGATGGAATTTTTAATTCAGGAGTTTCACCAGTTTATAAATCATTCAGAAATGATATTTTCTGCTTAGGTATAGGCGATACAATTGCCAGAAAAGACCTGATTCTAAAATCTATAGAGAACAACTCGATTGCCTTTTTGGGAAATAAATTCACAATTAGAGCTGATATACAAGCTATTGGCTACCCAAATACTGCAATAGAAATATCGTTAAAAAACAGCAAAGGGCTGGTAGAAAAGAAAACCATTTCAGTAAAAACCGATTTTTATCAGGAATCGGTTGACTTTATTGTTCCGGCAGAGACCAAAGGCTTTCAAAGATATTCAATAGAAATTTCCAGGTCTAAGGGAGAAAGCAATACTCAAAATAATTCTCAAAATGCCTATGTTGATATAGTTGATGACAGGGAAAACATATTGATAGTTGCCAATGCACCGCATCCAAATATAAAGGCAATCAGAAGTGCTTTATTAAAAGCAGAAAACATCAATATTGAAATCCTTATTCCTGGTATAAGTGAGCCTAAAAGTAAAAACTTTGATCTAGTGATTTTACAGAATTGCCTGATTGGCGACATTCCAGAATCTAAAAATTTTATAAAAGAAAATACATCACTACTTTATATTGTCGGTAGCGGAACTGATTATGGAAAATTAAATCTGGAAAACGGTTTGGTTGAAATTTCTTCCCGAAACCAAACTGATCAGGCCCAGGCAATTTTGAATCCTTCCTTTTCCAGATTTAAGATCGGCGAAGGCACTGGAACATTAATGTCAGACTTGCTCCCTATTGAAGTGACATTTGGAGAAGTAAGATTAAAAGGAGGTGTAGATATTTTATTGTTTCAAAAAATAAATGGGGTTCAAACTGAAAAGCCTTTATTAGTTTTTGGGCAGACCAAAAGAAAGACAGGAGCACTACTTACTGATGGGCTTTGGTTGTGGCGAATGTATGAAGCTCAATCAACAGAAAGCTCGAAAAATATAGATGAGATAATCACAAAGAGTATACAATATCTTTCAAGCAAGGAGGACAAGCGAAAGTTCAGGATTTATTCTCAACAAAAAGTATATTTTGAAGGAGACCAAGTCCAAATAGAAACCGAATTATATAATGACTTATACGAAAGAATAAATGATGGGGCATTTATTCTTTCATTGTCAGCAGAAAATAAAAAGCCAAAACAAGTTAATTTTCAATCATCTGAAGGAAATACTGCATTAAGTTTAAACTCATTGACACCAGGTATTTATAAAATAGCTGGTTCTACCAAATCCGGAGGAAAAGCACTTAGTGCAAACACTGAATTTGTGGTAAAAGAAAGAAAGCTTGAAATGCTTAATCTAACCGCAGACTTCCAGTTACTCAGAGAATTAAGTAATAAAAATGGGGGCAAATTCTATTCCTGGTCTAATTTAAACCAATTATTGATTGACCTTGACAAATTTCAGGCAAAAGCAATTTGGAAAAGTTCCGAAAAAACCCGGGAGCTTATAAATGAAATCTGGTATTTCTGCCTCATACTTGCAATAATATCTACAGAATGGATTATAAGGAGATATTCAGGTGGTTATTAGTTCGGTTGCAAGTTGTGTGTTGATAGTTGTGAGTTAATAAAGCTAAAATAAAATTATTTTCATGGAAATTTTAAAAACGATACTTGATTTCATTCTTCATATCAAAGATCATCTAAGTGACATCATAACAAATTATCCTCAATGGTTCTATGCCGTTATCTTCCTGGTCATTTTTGTTGAAACAGGGTTGGTTGTTATGCCTTTTTTACCTGGAGACTCCTTGCTATTTGCAATAGGTGCTTTGGCTGCACTTCCTCAAAACAATTTAAATGTATGGGCCATATTTGCCTTATTAGTTGTTGCAGCAATTTTGGGCGATACGCTAAACTATCATATTGGAAAGTTTCTGGGACCCAAAGTTTTCAACGATTATAAGCCTATTCCAGGCCAAATCAAGCTTTTAAATAGAGAGCATCTTCACAAAGCCCAGGCTTTTTATGAAAAATACGGAGGAAAGACAATTATCATGGCCCGTTTTGTACCAATAGTTAGGACCTTTGCACCATTTGTAGCAGGTATCGGCACAATGAATTATGGAAAATTTATCCAATACAATATAGTAGGAGCAATACTTTGGGTTGGAGTTTGTATTGCAGGAGGTTATTTCTTTGGCAGCTTACCTTTTGTTGAAAAAAACTTTGAAGTTGTGTTAATCGCTATTATCGGTATTTCACTTGTTCCAGTCATTATAGAAGTTATCAGGGAGAAAATGAAGAAGCCTGTGGCGTAGGTTAATTTCCTATTCCAATTTAAATGCAAAAGGTATTTGGAAGTTTCCAAATACCTTTTTTCTTAAGTCAATTTTCAACTAAAAATCCGAACTGGGTGCAGCAGCCTTTACAGGATTGTCCATTTTAACTTTCAATTCTTTTACAAAAGCCTTGATATGATCCTGCGTTTGTGATTTGATCGAAGACCATGCAGTTGCCATAATCTGAACTTCGCCGCATTCGGGTTTTTCTAAGTCTATTGAGCCTCCTGAGCTCTTTCCATGTATGCCTTCATGTATAAAGTCAGTCAGGTCCATTTTATATTTACCATCCTTAATCATTATTTTGATTTTGAATTTAACATGGCCCTGGTCAAACCCTTTTTTTATACTTGCATAAGTAACATTAAAAACTCCAGTACCGCTTACAACAGATCCAATAGTTTTTGCTTCAATTTTTTTTAGGGCCAGGTAGTTGGAGGCTCTCTCCGTTAAAATTTTAGCTGTTGCATTTTTTACCTCTACAACTTCAGAGTGTCCTGTTTTGGATGTTCCTTCAGTCTGTGCAAACAATAACATAGGAAAAAAGGCAATTATGGGGATTAAATAATTTTTCATACTCCAAATTTAATTAAATCAATATAAAATTGTGATATATCAACACAATTTATGTGCCAGAATATTTAAAACCTATTTCGGGGAAATCTTAGTATTCGATTATTGCGAAACATTAAAGTTCCAATGTGAATAATTATAAAGTTTCGTCAACCATCATTTTTGTTGGAAAACTTGCCATATGTATGGATATTTGTTTTGATAAATTAAATCTAAAAAAATGAACATGAAAAGTTTTACCAGCATTACGCTTGGCGTAATGTGCAGTTTTATTGCCTCTTTTGGGCAAACATCCAATGAAACTGATTTTACTACACTTACCAATTGGAGTACGAAATCACCTTCACAATATTCCATTATTGGTGTAGCTGGCACCCTTCAGTTGACTGCCGGCCCTGGAATAACTTACCAAACGGCAGATTATACGTTCCCTCTAATAGACGTTTCAGGCAAGCCTTATATTCAGGTTGATATAAAATCTAGTCAGGCTGTTGTGGTAAGAATAGATTTTCTGGATTCTGCTGGAAAAACAACTAATACAAGTGATACAAGAGTTTCTGTACCCGGGAATGGCACCTTTGGAACTTATGTTTTTAATTTAACAGATAAGTTTTCACAAACTTATCCATCAGATACCGCCAATGGAAAGATTCCATTTGTAGTTAATTCAAAGGCTATTAATAAAATTTCTGTATTTATAAATCCATCCAATACACCTTCTACGAAAACCACAACTGTTTTTTTTGATAATTTAAAAATTGGTTCAAGCGTAATATTGCCTCCTCCGCCATCTGGCATAAGGGTTAACCAAATTGGATATTACCCTTTCTCCCCCAAGACAGGTGTATTGGCAGAAGTAAAAGCATCTAAATTTTACCTTGTTACCCTTAAGGGTGATACAGCTTTTACAGGTAATGTTCCAGCACAGGTAAAATATGAATTGTCTGGTGAAATGGTTTCAATTGCGGACTTTACTTCTTTTGAACAGGAAGGCACTTATACTTTAAACTCGGATACGTTACAATCTGCTCCATTTAAAATTGGTCATCATATTCATCATGGAGTTTCGAAAGGTTTAATAAAGGGATTTTACTTTAATAGGGCTACAACTGCTATTGTAGATCCGGTTTATTCCAGAACATATAATCCAGCCAGGGACAAAGAGATTACAACATTGGTTCATTCATCTGCCAATACAATTTCAGCACCTACCGGAACAAGTTTTAATTCTACAAAAGGTTGGTTTGATGCTGGAGACTACAATAAATATGTAGTGAATGCTGGAATTACAACTTATAGTATGCTTGCTCTTTATGAGCATTATCCTGCATATTTTGATACTTTGAATAATAATATTCCAGAAAGTGGAAACGGTTTGGCTGACATACTAGATGAAGCCATCTGGGAATTACAATGGTTATTGACAACACAGACAAAAGAAGGAAGTGTTTATCACAAAATAACGCAATTACAATTCCCGGGAATGAATGTAATGCCAAATAATGACCTAAGTCAACGATATGCTGTTGGAATAGGTACAGCTTCAACTTGTGATTTTGCAGCTGTAATGGCACAGGCCTCAAGAATATTAGCAAACCCAGCTATGAAAGACAAATTGCCTTTTCCAGGTTTTGCTGACACTTTATTGTACCGTGCAGAAAAAGCATATGCCTGGGCGGAGCAACATCCTAATGTACTATTTACACAAAATCCTTCTGATGTGGGAACAGGTTGGTATTCAGATGGCAATGCTTCAGATGAGATGGGGTGGGCAAGAACAGAATTATTTATTACGACAAAAGATAAAGACAAGTATTTTCTGAGAGATGATGGTACAACTTCGGGATTTGGTGTTCCAGGATACACAAGTTCAAGTACACTAGGGCTAATGTCTTTAGTTCTAAACAGGTCGCAAATTGCGACTTCACTTTCTTCAAATGTTTCTGACACTGCAATTCATAAATTTAAATTGCTGGCGTTAGCTAAACAAATTAAAAATTCAATGTCAGCTTATGGTGTACCATTTGGCTCATCAATATATAATTTTTCATGGGGCAGCAATGCAGTAGCTGGAAATCAGGGAATGATTTTATTACAAGCCTATGAGATTACGAAAGACAAATCATACTTTAATGCTGCACTGGCAAATATGGACTACTTATTGGGTAAAAATGCTACCGGATACTCTTTTATAACGGGTTTTGGTACTAAAACTCCTATGAATCCACACCATAGAATATCATATGCTGATGCAGTTGTGAAGCCTATCCCTGGAATGGTTGTAGGAGGTGCAAACAGGTCGCCGGATGGAGCTAATGAAGGCATAACAAATACTTATCCACCTGAACCAGCCAGGTCTTACCTTGACGAATTAAATAGTTATTCAACCAATGAACCAGCTATAAATTATGCGGCAGGTGTAATGTATTTAGCCAACGGTTTGGAGGCCATTATGGGATTAAATGGAAATTTTCCGCTGGCTGTTGATCAGGTAACTGAAAGTTTTGATTTTACTTTAAACTTGTATCCAAATCCATCTAAAGATGACGTAACGGTGGAATTTAAAAGCACCACAAATGCTAAAATTACTTTCAAGGACTTAAGCGGTAATGTGGTGATGGAAAAAGTTACTTCAAATAATTCCTCTAGAGAGACTTTTTCTACCACTGGATTAAATTCTGGAGTTTACTTCATTATTTTAAATACAGACAAAGGATCTGTTACTAAAAAACTGATTAAGCTTTGATATAAAATATCCTATCGAAATTAATTTAGACTTATTTAAATGTTATCAAACAATAAGGGAAGGCAAATAGCCTTCCCTTATTGTTTGATAATAACTGATTTTATGTGTCAGATATTTTTTGAAATACTTAATCCTTATTTACAATGGCCGTATAAAAACAGAGTAGCTGTCACATACGCAATTCCCCTAAAGTTGCCTGAGAAATTCATTGTTTCAGCATCATTCAATTCCTTTGTATCTGACGTGCCATTCGCATATTTCTGAGTAGTTTTAGAAGTGGAGTTGGTTGTCATATAAAAATTAGCCACTGGAATTCTGTATTCGGCACCAAGAGCAAAACGTTCTGCAATGTAATAATTAAAGCCAATAAGTGGGGTTAAGCTTACAGAAGGACTAAAATTTGATTTCCTTTCTATTTTTGTTTCAATAACAGTGTTAGGGCTTCCACCAAAACCAGCAATTGGACTATATGAGGTCATAATAGATTTTTCCATTCTATTGCCTAATCCCAAATCCATTCCCATATAAGGTTCAAATCTTTTAAAATTCCCGAAAGAACGCTGGAAACCAAAAAATAATTGATAGGCGAAAAACCTATTTTTCACTTCAGTAGATGGACCTGATGCCTGTGGCAAAGATTGATCTGTAATATTGTAGTTACCAGAAAATCCATAACGAAAAGCCACTTTTGGAGAACAGTATTTTTTAAACATGAAAAAACCTGAATTATCTGCAAGGGCAAATGTCAATGTTTTTTCTCCTTTCCTAGGAGTTAAAGTGTCCGAGGCAATGATTTGATTAGTAACAGAATCAGATTGATCAGATTTCATCCTTTTGAATTGTGCCTGAGATGATAGACAGGTAAGAAATAATGCAATAGCTACAAACGTGTGTTTCATTAAAATGTATTTAAAGGTTTAAAGATGAATAAGTAATTTATTAGCGAAATTGTTTCCCAATAGTCATGCCAAATAAATAATTCCTCCTATAAAAAATGCCTGAATCAAGGCCATGTTAACTATAGTTTGATTATTATTCCTAACTAATGCAAAGAATTTGATGTAAGAATACCCTTATCTCAGTTTCAACTAATCTCAATTGACACCGTTAGCTAAAATCAGGATTTGATTCAGCAGTGAATTTTCAACTATGAAAAATGCTAGAGTTGTAGGCAAGCCGCAAGGTACAATTCTGAACAAAGCCTAATTTTTAATACTGTTAGGATGATAGTATTCACCAGCCTAACAGTACAATTACTTATTCAATAACTTATCAGCAGCCAATATCAGGAACAAATAATCCGTTGTTCCGCCACCCAGGACATACTCTGTTTGTTGCCATAAATAAGGCCAGGTTAATAATTCAGGATAATCGGGCCTGATCAAGGCCGTTCCAGAGCAGATCCCTCCCGGAATATAAGACCATTCGTCACGATTAAATCCATATGCGACTGTAAGTGATTTAGACCCTACTCCTGATGCAAAAGAGGAAGTATTTGATCCCGGATGACATCCAAGAATAAAATTCATAGCATGAAGCATGTAATTGTCTGAGAATATTTCAGGGTAATACCTGTGAAAGAAATACTGTTCCACGCCGAAATTCTGTATGCCCCAGCCAGCACCCCAAATATATGGCTCATAAGGAATTCCGTATGGATTTCTTTTTTCCAATGAATCGACCTTTTGTTTGTGTACCTTAACTGCGGCTGTTATCTTTTTGGTAAACTGGGGATCGGCTACTTTAGTAAGAGCGGGGCCTACCACCCATCCTGATCTTTGAATATTTGAAACGATTAAATCAGTGTGCTTTACAAGGAAATCAGCATACTGCTTGTCGCCGGTAGTGTTTAATAATTCAACCGCCGATTTTAATCTAAGCAGAGGATCATTCTCTTTAGTGCTGTTCCATAAAGATATTGCGGTTTCCAGACATTGTTTTGAAAGTGTATCATTGAAACCTTTCAATGTTCTTGAAGTAGCAGCTAAAGCCGCAGAGGTAAGCAGTTCCCTTTCAGGATTCTCTTCTGTAAATACCCAATTATCGTCTGCACTTCCTGGCAATCCTATTGGAACTGATAGGTTTGAATTAATAAAATCCATGTTATCTGTATTGTTTGCAGCATCGCCTAAAAGCACATACTGGCGCTTGGAAGGACAAATAATACCACGGTATAATCGTCCCATAGATTTATAGCCTCCTACAATTGACAAAGCACCATGTTCTATCTGTTGTAAAATATCTGCTTTGCCGTCTGGCTGATGTAATTCTACTACATGGTTTTTCTGGTCAATAGTAGTATTGTCATAATCATTTTTAAAATGCTCATATGCCAATGACAAACCTAAAACAGTTTCAGCCTGCGATTCTACTCTAAGGTCAAAATCACCTGCATCGTGCCAGCCTCCTTTATTTAGCCCAGGCACCCTATCTCCTGATTTATAATTTGTTAAGGTTGAAGAGCCTTGCACATAACCATCAAAATGGTTCAGGTTTAAAGGGGCCATTCTTGCATCGTCCATGTGGCACAATCCATGCCAGACCTTATACCGGTCATTTATTCTCATATGGCACATTTGTGCAGGAAGAAAGTATTCAAGGGTTGGCTGCCATACATTTCTTTTAAATACATCTTTATTTATCTGGAAAGGTTCTGTTTGGTAAGATCCGTATTTTACCATGTACATACCAGGATCTTTTACAGAAGTGAAATCAAACCTTGCATATTGATAGCGAAGAAATTTGCCCCAGACGGTTGGTTTTGTTTTAGATACAGACACAAGGCCTTTATCAGATATTTTTATTAATTCCACATCTTTTAGAACTTTGTCTTTCACATCCATCTCAATAATGGCAACTTTTTGCTGAGCCGGATGATATCCAACCTGAGAAACCTGAACTACGGGCTCATATAACCAACCTGGAATTGCATTTGGTGTTACAAGCCATTCTATTGCATTTTTTGTTGCTCCTTTTGGAATTAGGGAGCGAACTACAAACCAACCATTATTATGCTGTGCCCGGCCATCTATTAGTTGAAGATCATCTCCTTTTAAACTTACAATCAGCATTCTTTGCTTATCGGATTCGGGGGCTATCGTAATTTTCTTTCCTGTCGCCATTGGAACGGTCTGGTATTCGCCTTGCTTATCTTTAAAACCAGGACCATTTAGCTGACGTGGAAAAATGCCAAATTTGTCATCTGCAGAATATGATTTACCAAACAGGATACCTGGAAACAATTCAAAATTAAAACCAACCCTTCCAATCCACTCATCAGGTAGAGGCTTATCTAAATCCACTATTATTCTAAAAGATTTCCCTTCAGGTATGATCCTGACATTGTAAGCCATGTCAAGTTTTGGGTATTCTATTGGATTAAAACCGATCTTGTTTTTCTCAGGATCCGGATATTCCATTCGCACACTTATTTCCTGAGTGTTTTTATCTACCACACGTTTTCCAACTTTAGGAACAGGTTGCCATTGCCCAGGAGTTGGCTCCAGGCGCAAATCTCCATTGGTGGCAACTCTTAAACCATTTTGAATCACTCCTACTCCACCCTGATGACTTTCCGGATAAAAATCATGGGCAAGCATCACATTAAGGCCATCCATTTCAAGGTATTCGGAAGAATTAATCTTGAGTTGCTGGGAAAAAGCAAGCGAGAAATTAAAAATCAGAAAGGAAGTAGCAAACTTTCTGAAAAGAGATGTATAGTAGTTCATTTAAATTGAGTTAGATATCACAATAATCGTTAAAAAATGAAGATCCTCAAAAAGAAAGAAGGGCTGGATTAAGGATTAAAATTGAATTCTAATTTTCGCCTTGTAATGGCAATTTCTGCTTTGGCTTGTAATTGCAAGAGGCTTTTACATTTGTTTTAAAACCTTTTACCAATGAAGTATAAAATTCATCGAAATAAATATGTGCTTCATGTCCTTCATAAATGCAATTGGAAAGTGAATTCTGGCTCTTTTCCACCACTTTTAAAGTTTTTAATTTTATCGTTACAGGCTTACCATTGTTTAATACATACAACAATGCTTTATCGGTTGAAAACTCTTCTTTCATTCGATAAATTTTCTTCAATTTCATAGCTAAAGTATCTTTTAGAAAATTCCAGTTAAGGTTTAATCTATCAGAAATAATAGGGATTTTCTCATTTGGCCCAATATAAATTTTGGTTATTTCAACACAATCTCCGGTTCTTACAAAAAGAAGTTGCTTTAATCCATCATCTGAATAGCAACTATGAGATTTTAAATTAAATAGAATACTGTCGCCTGTATCAAATTTTAATGATGACTGAGAGTGAGATGAAAGAGATGTAATAAAAATCAAAACAATAAAAAGCTTCATTATTCAGCAAATAGTAATGGTTTTTAACCGAGGAATCAATTGCAAGATAACGATTGTGGATTGAAACACTTCAATGGATTTTGATGGCATTAGTAGAATTAACTACTCTTTGTAGCTTTATAAAAAATTTAAAATTGAATGAATATTTACTACTTACTATCGTTCACAATTGAAGGAGTTGAGGAAAAAGAAATTGATGAAATCCGATACAGCTTATTAGCTGGATTGATAAAAGGAGCTGTTGCAAGCGAATTTTTCTTTCAACTTCCATCTGTAGTGAGTTTCATTTCAGGACAGGGGCCTGATGTTATCTCCTCGATTCTGGACAGGATAAATGATGAAATATTCCCTCCTGAAAGAACTTTGAGATATTTTTTGTCAGAGATTAATCCATCCACTATACGGGTAAATATCAATCATCAGGATGAACTGAGATTTAAAAAAGAAATGGCAAGGAGATAAATCAATCAGGAGTAATCACCAATTCAAAATAGCTTAGCTAACAGATTAATGAATATTGAAACAGTGTTTTATTGGCACAAAAAAGTCCGTAGGACTCAATAGAGAGGTTACGGACCTGATTTTAAAATTCGTTAAACTAATCTGTCTTATTCTTTAATAAATTTCGTTTTAGAAATTTTACCAGAGGTATCCTCCATTTCTACGAGAAACACACCCTTCGGTAAGAATGAAATGTCTATGCTTTTGTTGGAAGTAACATCTATAAGTTCACCTTGTAAAGAATAAATCTTAACTCTATTAATTGATTTATTAACACTAATCATATTTGTAGCCGGATTAGGATAAAATTGGCGTGATGGTTCTACTAAAAGTTCTGCCACCCCTGTAATAGTGTTGCACAGAGTAAAATTTACTTTTGATTTGTTATCGACAGCCAACAAAGAAGTATCGAAGCCAGAAGGTATACATATAGCTTTGATCGGGTTGCCAAGCATATATCCATGTTGCAATGATTTAAGAGAAGAGAGATCAAGATTTGTGAAATTATTATTATTTACAATCAGAAATTCAAGCTTTTTGTTAA
>JACMRH010000157.1 GCA_014376535.1 Cytophagales bacterium
CATTTTTTTCAGGTTTATTTTGCAAAGTGCAATGTCCATTCCGTCTTTTGTTTCTGAACCTTCCTGGTCTTGTTTCAAGGTTTGTGTTACGCCTTCATCCAATAAATCCAGAATTTTGCCCGGTTCTTTTATCTTACGGCTTTTCACGATTTCAGTTAGGATAAAGTAACCAATTAACGAAAGTAAAGCTCCAGGCACACCATGTCCTGTACAATCTACTGCGGCGATAAAGATATCATCACCCATCTGTACAAACCAAGGGAAGTCACCACTGATCACGTCCCTCGGTTTATAAAGAACAAACGAATTTGGTAAAGCACGTTTAATTATCTCATCGTCAGGCACAATGGCCATTTGGATGCGTTTCGCGTAGTTTATGCTTTCTGTTATTTTTCTGTTGGTAAGCTGTATTTCAAGCTCACCCATCTTGCGTTCTGTAATGTCGCTGGAAACCATCAAAACAGATTCCAGTACATGGTGTTCGTTAAACTCCGGAATACCATTTATGCTGAAGAACTGTTTTTGATTGCCATTCTTAATTTCGTACTCTTTATTGATTTTGGTTTTACTATCAATGCTTTCATTGATAATGCTTTGCCAGGCATTAATAAGCACCTCATCCATACCCGATTCCCCTAAAAGTTTCTTTACAAGTTCATCTGGTTCTTTGTCGGTCAAATGGCGAATTGCCGGGTTTACATAAAAGAATTGTCCTTCTTTGTTGAATCTGCAAATAATGTCTGGTGAGTTTTCAGAAAGTGATTGCATTTGGCTCCTCATCCTGCTTTCTTTTTCTGCTGTTCTTCTTTCTGTTATGTCACGGGCATTGAATACTATTCCTTTTACTGCAGGTTCGTCCAACATATTTCTACCGGTAACTTCCAGCCATGTATATTCTCCTTGTTTGGAAAGATAACTGTACACTGCAGTCACAATCTGACTTTTGTCTTTTAATAGGGACTTGATCAAAGATTCAAATTCCTCGATACCTTTTGGATGTATTCGGGATTGCTCATTGGTATTGACCAGTTCATTTTCAGAATAACCAAGGATTTTAGTCACCGAAGGGCTCACATATTGTATTGTTCCTTCTTTGTCATAAATAGTAATGACCTCAGACGAGTTTTCCAGGAGAACATGTATTCTTTTTTGGCCCCGGTTTACTTCTTCAACCTGTTCGTTCAGGTTTATATTTGCCTTTTGAAGTTGCTCTTGCGTGGCTTGCATTTCTATGGCATTCTGGTGCAACTGCTGTTGGCCTTCCTGTAGTTCTTTACCTAACTGCTGAGATTCTTTCAGTAGTTTAATGGTACGCTCATTCACTTTTAATGAATAAATGGTACGGGCAATAGTATTGCTTAATTCTGTAAGGTAATCCCTGCTTACTTTTGAAAAAGTATCAAGAGAAGAGAGTTCTATAGCTCCATAAACAGTTTCATCAGTCATCAGTGGAAAAATAAATAAGCTTTTAGGCTTTTTATCTCCTAAAAGACCGGAGGTTATGTAAGAGTAACTTTCAGGTATTTCAGTTCTGTAAATAGAATCTTTTTCCAAAACGCAGGCCCCTACAAAACCCTGGCCCATAGCAAATTTGGCATTTTGGTATTTTTTCTTGTTGTAGGCATAGCAGCC
>JACMRH010000158.1 GCA_014376535.1 Cytophagales bacterium
AGCTGACCATATTTCTCTACTGGCGTTTGGGCCTGTACAACAATGCTAAGAGTGGATAATCCTAAAAATAAAACAAATGATATTGACTTGAGTTGAATTTTAAGCATTGTTATATCCGTTAGTTATTATCACTACATGCCAACCTGAAAAGAGTAAAGTCAAATCTGAATATATTTTAAAAAAAATAGTGCTTTACTTGTGTGAGTAAGCTGGAGCATAATAAATTATGAGGAAGTGCTGACTTATATAAATCAGCTATAGATACAAGGACGGAGCACAAAAAGAAGTGTTAATGACAGTGATGCGGAAGCTACATGAGTTTGCGTAATGTTTGAATAAAACGTCACATTTTGGCTTCGGCTTCGCTCAGCCAACCAACGGCTTCGTTCAGCCAACCAACGGCTTCGATTAGCCAACCAACGGCTTCGATCTGCCAACCAATGGCTTCGATCAGCCAACCAACGGCTTCGCTCGCCAGAATGATCCCTGCAAGGTCGTTGAGCGGAGCCGAAACGACACTGCGATACTGGCTTCGGCTTCGCTCAGGCACCAGATGGATCAACTCACCTACCAGAGGAATCTGCTCAGCAAATACTAATAAGACAACTTTTTAAAAAAATTATGCAATTAAACTTTACTTTTCAAAACTAGCATTGTAAGGTATTGGTAAAGGAATCAATCTATCACCAATACTTACCTAAAATGAAAAAAATCTACTTGTTTCTAATCTCTGTTTGTTTATTCCATGCATCCCTGTTAGCGCAAGGATTCAAAACAAATAATACCAATGGCAATCTTATAGACGCCTGCGGCAATAACTTTATCATGAAAGGCATCAATGTGCCCCTTGCATGGTTTGTAAGTAATGTGAACAATAGTATACCGGCTTTAAAAACCAATACAAAATCTAATTGCCTGAGAATTGTAGTGAATCTATCAACCCCCGATAACGACTGGCAAACAACTGTTGTGAACTGCATTAAAAATAAGATTGTGCCAATGGTTGAAGTGCATGATGTAACCGGGAATACTGATCCTGCCCGGCTTAAGGCAATGGGTGATTTCTGGGCAAAAAAATCCAGCTTTTTCAACAACACCAATTTTAATGGTGTAAATATCAAAAAGCACATCTTAATAAATCTTGCAAATGAATGGGGAACCTGGCAAACAGCTACAAACAAAAATACAATTTGGAGAGACGCAGTAATCAATGCAATAAAACCAATGAGGACAGCCGGAATTACCACTACTATAGTGGTGGACGCTGTTGGATATGGACAGGATATTGATGAAGCATGGAACCTGAGAACATATGGAAAAGATATTCAGCGAGCTGATAATTTGAATCTGGGTGGCCCTGCAAACAGCACGGTTAATTCTAACATTTTATTTTCTATACATATGTATTGTGAGTGGAAAAAAGGTGGGGACAATATCGGCATTATCAATACAATAAAAAGTTCTGGCTTACCGGTAATTGTAGGAGAATTTGGTTACCAGCACGCAACAGATGGTTCCTGCGATATAGATGAGCAGCTTATTTTAAACACTTGCCAAAATGGTGGAATCGGTTGGTTGGCATGGTCCCAAAAAGGAAATAGCAGCGATGTAGCTTTTTTAGATCTATGTATCGACTGGAATTGTACTCAGCTTTCTGGTTGGGGCAACACTGTTATAAACGGGACTAATGGAACAAAAACCGCAGTTGAATGTGCCGCTTTTACAAGCAATTCCTGTACTATCACTTCTTTGAAAGAAGAAGAAATCTCAGAGGACGTTGTCTGTTTTCCAAATCCATTTAATAACACTTTTTTAATAGAATCCCCGTCCCCTTTTCAATATACATTGTATGACATGACAGGGATTGAAATAGAATCTGGCAAGGGTAATGGTTCCCAAAGCCTGGGTGGAAATCTTTCTTCAGGCAGCTATATGATCAGATTGCAAACTAACTCCAAGTCGAAAGTTGTGAAGATTCAAAAAAATTAAATCTTTTCACCTTCAATAAATACAACTTTAATAATTATAATAATGAAGATATACTCACCATCGGTATTCAGAATAATAGCAGGTTTCTTTTGTCTGACATTATATTTTTCTAATCATGCTGTAGGACAAAGGCAATTATCAAATCCAGCCTCTTCTCCTGAAGCTAAAGCTCTGTATTGCTACATACAATCTATGTCAGGAAAAAAAATCTTGTCAGGACAAATGTGGTCTGGCTGGGGTTTTGATGAACTGGCTTACATCCAGACTAATACTGGAAAATCTCCCGCCATTATGGGATATGATTTTATTCAGCAAAGTGCGAACAACACTCAGGTGACCTTAGCAACAAACTGGTGGAAAAAAGGTGGTATTCCAACTATGATGTGGCACATGGGCGCCCCAGGTCACGGTGAAGGATATGAATCAAGTAAAATGTCTGCAAACATTAACAATTGCCTTGATAAAAACACTCCAGAAGGTAAAATTTTCTGGGCTGATCTGGCACAAAAAGCAGATCTTCTTCAAAAATTAAGGGACGCAAACATACCTATATTATGGCGTCCATTTCATGAACTTAGCGGAAATTGGTTTTGGTGGAGTAAAGAAGGTGGTGCGCAGTTTAAGAAACTTTGGATAGCCATGTACAATTATTATGTGAATGAAAGAAAACTGAACAACTTGATTTGGGTATTTTGTTATAGTGGTGATCCAAACGTAAGTTTTTTTCCTGGAAATCAGTATGTTGACATAGCTGGAGGTGATACGTATGCAGGTACAAATGATCCGCAATTGGGATTATACAACAAGGTTAAAAGTAATATCGCTGGTAATGTAATGCCCATTTGTCTACACGAGTGTGGTATAATCCCTGATCCAAATAAAGCATTAAGTACAGGTGCCATGTTTTCTTGGTGGATGATCTGGCATACGAGTTTTCTACAAAACATGGATAAGGCATATTTAAAATCTTCTTTTAACCATGATGTGATCCTTACGTTAGATGAATTACCAAATATTATGACAGCCTGTGGTGGATCCAATAATCCAACTCCGGCAGTTCAGTTAAATAGTCCTACAAATAACAGCAATGTATGTTTAGGGACTCCCGTTACTGTAAGTGCCACAGCTACAATTTCCAATGGAACAGTTTCAAAAGTTGATTTCTATGATGGTGCAACTTTGTTAAATTCAGACAATTTAGCACCATATTCTTATGCCTGGACAAATCCTTCAACTGGAATTCACACAGTCAGAGCAGTTGCAACCAGTGCACTGAATGTGGCTTCTGCCGAAAGCTCCAGTTCTATTACAGTTAACCCTCCTACCCCAATCGAACCTTTTATGCAAGTAAATGGTGGAACCTGGACTGGACAAGTTTCTGCCACTTTATGTGCTGGTGGTAATCTTGCCATTGGTCCGCATCCAACTGTAACCGCTGGCTGGTCATGGACTGGTCCTGGAAATTTTACTGCTACAACCAGGGAAATTTCTTTTCCTGCAATAACTGTTGCAAAAGCAGGGACTTATGTAGTTTCTTACAAAGATGTAAATGGCTGTACAAGTTCTTCTAATGTATCTGTTGCAGTAAACCCGAGCCCTGTTGTCACTATAACTTCTCCTGCTAATAATGCAACACTTGCTTCGAGTACTATGAATATAACTGCCAATGTGGTTGGGACTGGCATTGCCAATGTGCAGTTTTACAACGGTGCAACTTTAATAGGATCTGATGCAAATGCTCCTTTCAGCTTTTTATGGGACAGCAAAATAAACGGGACCTATAATTTGTCTGTAAAAGCAAGCAATGCAAATTGTGCTGATACTGCTACGGTAAAAGTGAATGTAAGCATGGTTACCGGCTTAGAAGAAATTGAAAGCGGAAGTGCAATTGCCTGTTTCCCCAACCCGTTCAACCATTCTTTTACTATAAAAGCGCCAGGTAAATTTGATTATGTGATCTATGACCTAACTGGAAATGAAGCAAGTAAAGGTTCTGCTGAAAACACAATTACAATTGGAGAAAACCTTTCTCCAGGGATTTATTCTGTAAAAATCCTTAATGCTTCTAAAAGCAACCTGATCAAAATCAGCAAGTTCTAATCTTCTTAACTACCATAAAAAGTATCCATGCAAAAGGTAAAACTTATTCTGTCATTAGCATTTGCACTCATGTCCCTGAGTGCAAATGCACAAGATCCAAACTTCCATATTTACCTGTGTTTTGGCCAATCCAATATGGAAGGTATGGGCACTATTGAGGCTCAGGACAGAATAACCAATCCAAGGGTAAAAATGCTACAGGACCAAACCTGTAGCAACTTAAACAGAACCTATGCAACCTGGTATACAGCAGCCCCACCTCTGAACAGGTGTTGGTCCGGACTAGGTCCTGCAGATTAC
>JACMRH010000159.1 GCA_014376535.1 Cytophagales bacterium
ACAATTACAAGTTCCGCATTGTCAAGATCAAAATCCTCATCATGCTGTGTGAGGATGCGGTGGCCTATCTGCCCTTCAGCATAGCCTTCATCTTCATTAATATCAAAAAAAGAAACAGGTGTAAGAAAATCCTGAAGATCCTGCATGCAAATTAGTTTTGGCAAATGTAATAAATCCTGCCGTTGTCAAAACGAATGTCACCCTGAGCTTGTCGAAGGGCAATGGTGTATTTGGTATAGTATGGGATTTGTCCATTAGAAGTTTACCTGATCGTTAAGCAATGTAACATTCATCAGGGATGTTAATCAAAGGAGGTTTTTCTTTTTGAGCAAAATGTGCAACTGTAACTCGGGCTGTATTACTTATGGCTCTGGAAACCTTTGCTTTTTCTTTTGATTCCAAATCTTCAACCTCGTTGTCTCCAACTCTCCACCTTAACGAAAAATGCCAAAAGTTAGATTTTGTAGGCGTGTGTTTCACATACCCTACAGCCGTGAAGATATCATCCAAATTGTTGTTTCTGGTATAGGTAACCTCCATATTTTGAATTTTAGCTATAGCAATCATCCAAAATCCTCTATTCTGATTGAGCAAAAAATCTTCTTCGTAGACAGGTGCCGTTGCATTAAAATGGGGATCACAATAATTTTCAAAATCTTTGCCCCTTCCTGCTTCCGTAATCTGAAGTAAGATATGTTGGTATTGATAAATGCCTAATAAATTACATGATAAGTCTTGAATTTGTTCTCTGGGCGAACAAACCGCATCAGTTTTTAAAGATTCTGTTTCTTTATCCCAGTATGTAGATTGATCTGTACTATTAGTTCGGCGGATTAAATAATAGTTCGAAATATCGCAATCAATATATTTCCAAGCCGGTCTAGGAAGGAGTTCATTTGGGTATATCATTAACCGACAAATATTTAAGCGATTGAATGAGTATTAATAGTTCTTAATTGCTTTAGTATGTTTGAAAGTTCTCCTGCAAAATTTTCATTCTTTTGGTCAGAGTAAAAAATATTAAGAAATGCTTCATCTTCATTATCAGCCGTTGTCAGATAATGTTGAATGTAAAATTTAGCTCCGTCTTTCAGAAATGTATAAAATAAACTGCCTTCATGAGTTAATTGCAATGATATTTTTTCCGGACTAAAATTTAAAACTTCGCTTAATGATGTCTTCATCTTCTCATGAGCATCTTGAAAATTTAAACCAGGGAACAACTCAGATTTCTCAGAAAATTGTATTTTAAATTCACGATTTATCCTGACAAATTCCTTATCATTCTCAAACATTTCTGAGGCAGAGTAATATTTAACGGTTATCATATTATAATTATCCTGACCCGTATATTGAATTAAATCTACTCTTGATTTATTACGCCTTGTTTCTCTGAAATTTGGAGTTGACTCATACTTCCCATAAAAAGGGGAATTTAATTTGCCCAAATGTTTTTTTTCTAATACTGCCATTAGTATTTTGGGTTTAAGGATTTTAAAAAATCAGGGGTTAGCATATTAAAATACAGTTCTTTCTCTGTCTCGTGGTTGAAATCAATAGTTTGTAATAACACAGAAAGATCGTTGCTCTCCTTGATGTATGTAATTACGTCAATATCTATAACAGATGTCGGAATCCATTCAGGTTCACCATCTTTTAAATCAGCTTGTAAGGAAACTTTATTTTTAAGATTCAAAAGCACTTTGGAGTCCCTGTAATCAAATTCACTCTTTATAGATGAGGTAATACTTTTAATATTCGGCATCCCAAACGTAAACTCAAAATTCATGATTTCTTTCAGGTCTTTATTAGGATAATGATTCAGAAACCTCACCCCGACTCTACTCCAGATTATTTCAGCTTCTATATTCGTTAGCTGCTCCAGTACTTTACTGATTTGTTGTTTATATACTTCCCAACCCAGATATTCTTCTAAGCAGGTAAATACAAGTGATCCTGGTTGCGCCTGCAAATTTATTTTATCATTATAAAAAAATGCTTTATTAACAGTATGGAAGTTAATATCCTCAGGCCCGTTTATAGATGGAATTTGTATAGGACGAGATACATAAGTATAACTATTATCCAGTGCGGTAAAGTACATTCCCAATAAAATTTCAAAGGGAATGTCGCACCGATATCTGATCTCCACAACAGCTTCTTTCACGCTATCCGGTGTGACTTGTTTGGGTAGATTCATGTTAATACTGCAAACTTAGATGTAAAAGTACATTGCCAAATGTTAAGAAAATCTCAGGCACAGCCAATACCAGACAATGTTATTTACTATGTAATGTATAAAATTATTTATAAAACCATATAACATTTATAGAAAGAATGGATTTATGTCCTATAACCCAATGGGAGGCTGTTTACCATGTTGCATCCATAGCGTATCAAATATAAATTCCTTATATCGTCTCTGAAAGTCCTGATCGGTTGAGAATTTTTTAAATATCTCCGTTTGCGTAAATAAATATTGCTGCATCAATTCTTCAACTTTTTTATCAGAAGATATTTTTGCATTTTGTTTATCCGGTGAGGTATTAATGGCATTCATTGTTTTATTATCTGCTTTCATATCAGCAGGAATCTGTTGAGTTAATATCTCATTAACC
>JACMRH010000160.1 GCA_014376535.1 Cytophagales bacterium
TACGCACCCGTAATGGGTTTTATGCCCTCCTCCCGGCAATACTTTACAAAGTCCCATATATCACAGGTAGAGTTGATATTGGTTAATGCCAGGGCTGTTACACCATTGTCCACAGCGGCTTTCACCAGTTCTTTGCATGAAAAAGTGCCGTAGCGAAAGCTGAAATATGTTTTACAGTTGAGGTACATTCCTTAGTTTAGAAATGCTAAGGTAGTAATAATGCTAAATTATTTAGTATTTTGTTGGGACATAATTCCATACCGGGGATCTAAAAAATTAAATGCTATCCAGTTGAGTAACCAAATTGTTGAATTTTCAGATCAGAAAGAATTCCAGAAATTCTTCACCACTGTTATCTTTTACAAGCTGTATATCTGAAAATAGTGATACCAGCCTTCATTTTTCATAGCATCATCGTTGCGTCGCAATCCTTTCATCAGCAAATGCAGAAATTTAGCTTCCTTAAAACAGTTTTAATTGTTGTTCTACTTTTTTTGCTACCGGAAATTTTGGATAGAAAGTTCCTATTATCATAAAAGGATTATGACCAACAAAATGAAACTGCTGGGAAGTGCCAAGAAACAAGTGCACGTCTTTTGTTTTTGCATGGTCGTCCATATACTTTTTTCTCACATCCGCACAGGCCTTTGCTTCTCTATCATGCCCTTCATGGCGGCTAAGGCAATTCCAATAAAGCTGGCCAATCTCCCAATCCTCAATCATTAATGTTGATTTCCTGTCGTCTTCATCGGTAAATAGATAAGAAAATTTATAGGGTAATTTTTTTACGACTTGTGGCTTCTCCGTTGTAACTGAATCAAAGATGCTAAGTTGTTGCAGGGTAGCTAATTTTTCCTTGCTCCATTCTCTTTCGCTTGGTTCAATTTTCAAGTCAAGGATTTCTTTGGGTTTGAATACAGCAAGCGAAGTAGAAATATTCTTATCTTTTGCTTCTGCAATGAGTGCTGTTAAATTTGTGTACACTTTATTTAAAACGAATTGCCTTCTTGTGTCCCAACTAAGACCATCCGCTTTTATTTCATCTATGATTTTAATTTCAGTATCGTGGGAAAAAGGCCTGTAACTTTCTGGTCTAAAATCGGAAGTGTTTTTAACTAAGTCCAGCTCTATCCATTGATATTTTTCGTACTGTTGGCTATAACCCTTCTTCCTGAATTGCACCGGATAAATTCTTATCCACCTTCCATCTTCCCGAAACCCTGCGGTACAAACTAATTCTTCGTATTTGGTTGAAATAGTGGGATAAGTTTTTACAGCAATTAATACTTTGGTCAGGGCCATTCTAAATATGCTTTAGTTCATAATTCCATTGAGGTAATTTGGTGATTGCCTCAGCCAAATGTTTGCGGTGGCATTGACAAATATTTGCTTCAAAACAGGTTAATGCAATCCGCTTTTTATCTTTCAGTAAAGCCAGTATTTTCTCCTGTGTTGAAATAGTGTTGGGAAGTGTTTTATTTTTATAACTTTTAAAAAGATTATCGTAATCGCTTTGTTCTTTTAATTCCTGCCTGTATTCAGATTGGATACCCACCTCTCCGAAATGTATGTACTCAATGTTTAGGCCTTCGCAGTAACGTATTAACTGGCTTTTTGAAAAACCAAATTTCTGGCTCAATGGATTATTGCGAACATCTACCAGCACTTTAATGTCATGCCTAATTAATTTATTCAAATATACTTCCAGCGATATTCCTTCGTAACCTATTGTGTAAAGGGTTGTAGTGTTTAAAGGAGGTCGAAAAGTATTAACTTTGTCAAACTGCTCTTTCGTTAAAAGCCTTTCGGCAGTAGTGCTGTTAATAGCGAAGTAAGGAAAGTTTGTGTAAGTATGCTTCATCAGGCCTTCACCATCCATTTTATTATAAAGAACATAAGCCTGATTCACCAGTTTTTTATCTTCTTCATCCAACAACGACAAATAGTTTTTACGGTCCTTTTTTGAATAGCCCGTTTCATCCTCAATTAAAAAATCTTTTTTTACCATTGTAAATAAATCTGCCTTGGCTGAATGGGAATAACAACCGTACAAATAGGGAATAAAATCGTACTCCGGCTCCTTTTGTTTTTGGCATACCAGGAAAAGCAATTTTTGCAGATTAA
>JACMRH010000161.1 GCA_014376535.1 Cytophagales bacterium
AATGGGAAGTCAAAAAAAATTTATAAAAGACTTCTAAAATCTCATTTACGTAAGGTTCAACTTATCTTTTTTATCACAATCGTTACATTTTTTAAAAGCCTGCGTCTAGGTGAAAAACAAATACTTATGCTAAAATTATATATGCGTTTTATTGCTAAAGCGCTGTTTCTATCTCTCTTATGCCATGACAGTATAGCACAGGTGACCGTTGATATTTCTTCCAATACCGGACCAATTAAGTATGGAGGAATAGGTTTTCTTTATGGCCTCGGGGACGATGGAGTTCCTACAGATAATATGATCGCTGCACTGGCCAATCCACAAATTGCAACGCAAAAGGCCCCAAACGGACTACAGCACCCGAATGGCGATGCACTAAAAGTTTCTTACCAATGGAAACGAAATGGAGGAAAAGAAGTCCATGTCAATTTACAGGATTATTACAAAGAATGGCCATACGAAAAATTAGGCATGGCCGACTATAAGAACAAAATCACAACGATGATGAACCTGATGAAGGCACATCCAAACTACAAAATGATGGTTTGCAATCCGTTCAATGAACCTGACTGGATCTGGTATGGTGGTAACAGCCAGGGAATGTTTCAGGACTTTAAGACCATCTATCAGCATATAAAATCTATCGATCCTGCAATGCCTGTGGTTGGTCCTTCCTACTCTTATTACAATGCCAATTTTTACACGGATTTCTTCACTTTCTGCAAGGCAAACAATTGTGTTCCCGACGGAACCATCTGGCATGAATTAGGAGACGATGTATATACAAGCTGGTATACTCATTACAACCATTATCGTAACCTGGAAAAAAGTTTAGGTATCTCGCCAAGGCCAATTACAATCAATGAGTATGGAAAGAGTTCAGGAATACTTGGGAACCCGGGCCAACTCATTCAACTTATCGCCCGCTTTGAAAATAGCAAAGTGAATGCTTGTCTTGCTTACTGGACTACAGCCGGATGTCTGAATGACCTCGTTACCCAAAACAACAAAGCAACCGGAGGCTGGTGGCTTTATAAATGGTATGGAGAACTTACCGGAAATACGGTCAGTTTAACACCTCCTAATTCCAACGCCAAAGGCTTGCAGGGTATCGCTTCACTGGACGCATCGAAAAAACAAACAAGAGTCATTTTTGGAGGGTCCGCTGGAAATACCAATGTGATAGTCAAAGGTTTTGCTTCACAATCTTATTTTGGAAATACAGTCCACGTAACAATGTGGGGGGCAGATTTCACCGGTACAAATCCTTCAAACGGGCCTTATTTGAAAATGGAAGGAGACTATCCTGTAACGAATGGCCAAATTGATATCCCTGTGAATACGATGAATGCAAACAGTGTTTATCAGGCAATTATTACACCTAATACTGATAGGACTCAGGTAAATGTTGCAAACAGGTTGGAAGCTGAATATGCCCGTTTGACCGGTGCGGTTCAATTGTCTGCTGCTCTGAATTATACCGGAACCGCTTATGTGAACATGAATGCAAGTACTTCAAAAACTCAATTTGTTTTAACCGCTGCATCAGACGGCTATTACAATTTGAAACTTCGATATTCTACTTCTCAAAATAACAAATTAAAACTATCCATAAATGGTCTGGGAGTAGCAGATGTCACAACTGCTGCAACAGCAAGTAACGACACCTGGGCTGATGCAAACATCAAAGCATTTCTTATGGCAGGGATCAATCGGGTCGATTTTTCTCTCTCAGGAATTGGAAGTATTAATTTAGACTACCTGGAGACAGGAAGTACTCCGGGAAACAGTTCACCCTATGAGGCGGAATCTTCTTTGAACACCATTTCTGGTACTGCTACTATTTCAAATTCAGCAACTGCATCCGGCGGAAAAGCTATAGGTTATCTTGGTCAGGGAACTGGTAATAGTCTTCAATTTAATCAGGTAAAAGCTGACTCGGCTGGTATTTACAGAATCGTGATAAGATATGTCAATGGCGAACTGGGTGATGGTGCAAGCAATTACAATTCGAATATTGTAGACCGGTTTGCACTGGTCCAGACAAATAACGGAACTGCCCAAACGGTATTTTTCAGGAACACCTTTGGCTGGACAAATTACAGTACGGCTGTCATGGATGTCGAATTAAAAAAGGGAATGAACACCATCAAATTCTATAACGCTTCCGGATTTATTGCTGATATAGATAAAATAGATGTTTTTGGAGCTGTGCTGTCCGTACCACCAGTTGTAAGTTCTCTTACCGACAAGGAGGATTTTGTTGAAAAAGATGGCATTCTTAGTTATCCTAATCCTTTCTCAGATGAAACAAACATCTATGTTAATGGCAGGTTTAATTATTCCCTTTATGATTTGTCCGGTATTGAAGTAGCCAAAGGAAATGCTGAAAACTTTGTAAGGCTTGGGAATGATCTGGTATCAGGTATTTATCTTGTCAGATTAGAAACTTCAGAAGGCAAAAAGACTATAAAGCTGGCAAAAAAATAACAGGCTTTTAAACATGATTCAGTATTAAAATTGAAAAATGAAAACGCAGTTTTTCTTTTCCCAGGTCGTTGAGCGGAGCCGAAACGACCTGGGAATTGCTTTTAATGGAACTAGCCTTATTTAAAAATGGAACCCCATTTTTAGCTCTCAGACACATCAGTACACCATATACTTTATACCTAACTCAATAGAATTCTGATAAGAAGAATGCGATTTGAAAAACGAGGTATTGTAATTAAATAATAGTTTTAACTGGTCCTTTTCTGAATCAAGAGCAAGTTCAGTATACACGGACAGTCCGGCATTAGAACGAAATACAGTGCCAAGTCCGACTGAATTTTTGAACAGGATACTGGTACCGATCAAAATTTCATTTGGGGTCAAGGGAAGCAAACGATACA
>JACMRH010000162.1 GCA_014376535.1 Cytophagales bacterium
GAAAACCTTTGTCATTAAGTATACAGAAATTGAATTCTGCGATTGATCAATCGTAGGTATAATTAAGCAGGCCGAAAAACAGCACGGCTATTGTTAAACATTGCTATAACTTAATTCCTATTAAACGACCGTTTTTTGAGATATTACTTTTTTCACGCTCCACTCTTTCTTTCTGAAATAGCCCAGGTTGGATGTTCAAGGAAGGCAGTAAGTTAATAGAAGAATATTAAAATTATCAACAACCGAAGAGATCAAAAATAAATGGAAAAGGTATATGGATTATCAGTAAATTGTTAGCTATTTTTGTTACAAGAAGCAAATCCATAAACCAAAACAAAAAAAATGAAAAGTAAACTAGTTTTTATCTGCAGTATCCTCTGGCTGATTAGTTTTACAGCCTCCACACAGGTAATGGTAAATACTTTCTACGACGGTACACCTGCCCGCTTTTATTACCCTTATGGCTTAACTTTAGATGCAAATGGCAATATTTATGTTGCGGATTCATATAATCAGAAAGTTCGAAAAATTTCATCTACAGGGGATGTAAGCACCATAGCCGGGTCAGGTGGACAAGGCAGTATTGATGGACAAGGAATGGCAGCCAATTTTTATTATCTTAAGGGCGTAGCAGTTGATGCCGCCGGAAACATTTATGTGGGAGATGCTGGGAACAATAAAATCCGAAAAATATCACCCTCCGGACTTGTTAGTACTTTGGCCGGGTCAGACACACCAGGCAGCGCAGATGGACAAGGTAATAAGGCAAGTTTTTATTCTCCCCATAGTATAGCAGTCGATGTAAATGGGAACTTGATTGTTGCTGATTGTTACAATAATAAAATTCGTAAAATATCTCCAACAGGACTTGTGAGTACCTTTGCAGGGTCCGGCTCAATAGGTAGTGAAAATGGGCAAAGTTCTTTAGCAAGTTTTAATAGACCTACAGGTGTAGCATTAGACTCGAACGGAAACGTGTATGTTGCAGATTCAAAAAATAACCAAATCCGAAAAATTTCTTCTTCAGGATTCGTAAGTACCTTGGCAGGTTCAGGCTCAATTGGCAGTACAGATGGACAAGGTACAGCTGCCAGTTTTTATTATCCATGCGGGGTAGCAGTAGATGCAAACGGGAATGTGTATGTAGCGGATGCGGGCAACCACAAAATCCGTACAATATCCCCTAATGGACTTGTTAGTACATTGGCAGGATCAGGTCTAGCAGGTAGAATTGATGAAAAAGGTAACGCAGCCAGTTTTAACTCTCCATTTGGTGTAACCGTCGATGCAAATAGGAATGTATACGTTGCAGATTATCTTAACAACACCATCCGAAAAATATCCCCTACTGGAATAGTTAGTACTTTAGCAGGAATAAGCGCCACTGGCGGGCTAAGCGACGGAAAAAGTAACGATGGAAAAGGACCTGTAACTTTTTTACTTTCTCCTACCGGTGTATCAGTTGATGCAAAAGGTAGTGTTTATGTATCAGATCAATTTGATAACAAAATTAAAAAAATATCCAACACAGGAGTATTGAGTACCTTGGCAGGGTCAGGAGCATTCGGGAATGTCGACGGTCAAGGAATATCAAGCAGTTTTGGTTATCCCAATGGCATAGCATTGGATGTCGAAGATAACCTGTATGTAGCGGATGCGAGCAATAACTCAATCAGAAAAATATCCCCAACCGGACTAGTTAGTACATTGGCGGGTTCTCGTATACAAGGCAGTGCAAATGGACAAGGATCGGAAGCAAGTTTCAATTCTCCTAATGGTGTAGCAGTTGATGCTGACGGAAATGTGTATGTAGCTGATTATGGCAATAGAAAAATCAGAAAGATAACTCCTACTGGAATAGTCAGTACGTTGGCAGGTTCGGGCCTGGAAGGCAGTGTTGATGGAATAGGAATAACTGCCAGTTTTATTCGACCTTCTAGTATTGCAGTGGATGCTACCAAAAATGTGTATGTGACAGATGAGTCCAACCATAAAATTAGAAAGATTTCTTCTTCAGGATTCGTAAGTACCTTGGCAGGCTCAGGCTCAATTGGCAGTACAGATGGACAAGGTACAGCTGCCAGTTTTTATTATCCAAACGGTATAGCAGTTGATGCATATGGGAACATTTATGTTGGGGACACGGACAACGAAAAAATCAGAAAAATATCCCCTACGGGACTTGTGACCACCTTAGCAGGATTTGGGGTTCCAGGCAGTACCGATGAAAATGGAACTTTAGCCACTTTTAATTCGCCACAAGGAGTAGCAGTCGATGCAAAAGGAAACTTGTTTGTGGCAGATTTCAGCAACTACAAAATCAGAAAAATCACATTAGGTAGCGTTTTATATGTAGAAAAAAATAAACTAGAAATGAAAGAAAACGCTTACTTATACCCAAACCCGAGCAAAAATACGCTGTTTATACATGGGTTACAAGGCATTACAAGCTATCAAATGACAGACGCGGCAGGGGTAGATTATGTTATTGCATTATCTGATACACACACTTTAGATATCAGCGACTTACAAGATGGTATGTATTTTCTAAAAGCTCATACACAATCAGGGATTAAAGTTTTTAAATTTGTCAAAGAGTAATCTCAATTCAGCAAGAGATAGGGACCGCAAAGAAAATCCTTTTCACTTCTTGACTTTGGCATGAGCCAAGAGGCGGAACCAAAAGATTGTATGTAGAGCCCGGGCTGTAGGCATCACCAATCGCATTTATCTAGTGATGACCATCTCTAATAATTAAACTTCCTTTTTCTTCCACAGTCCAATTAATAGAGGAATACAGCGGAGTGATTTCATAACCGCTTGCCTTATCAAGTTCAAGGATTGTTAGCGAGCTCTAATGCTTCCCGCTTTTTTTCAAAAGTATCTTCTTGTAAGATTATTCGGACAGATAAAAGTAGTTCCATAATATAATAGCGTTTTGAACTAACCTTCTGCATGCAGTAACTATTTCCTGAGATTCCCTACTCTCTTGTCCGAATCCTTGATTTGCTCCGAAAAAAACAGCCTTAGCAAATTTGTGTGAGAGCTCTATTTTATTCAATTGCTTTTCTATTTGACTAGTTAGAATAAGTAGCGAAAATCTATCTTTTCTCAACACAACCTTCTGATTTAGTTTGGCAATCTTCCAGCCTTCATATCCAAACATTCCTACGATCAGTAACCAAAGATTACTATCTATCGGAAGGCCTTCCTGGGGAAGCAGGTGTTTCCGCCATACATACTCCATCACTCGGATCACAATCACATGGTTCCGGTGCGGTCCAACCATTTTGAGTTGGGAGAAGCAAGAATAATATCCAAAGAATAGAGTGGTAAGGTTTTATTTATCGTAGATGTTGAATTCTTTGATATAAAGGGAAAATAAGTTATGACTCATCAAATGACCGTTTTTTGAGATCCTTTCTTTATAAATGTCGATTCTATTACCAAATGAGAATTTACAACACTAAAGGAGCAACCAAAGCTTAACTATCTGAATACTAACTTTGACTCTTTTTAATATTCATATTTTACTTTTGTAAGGAATAACAATCTTCTTATTTTGCTTCTGTATTTTTATCAGAATTATTTAGAAAAATAGAGAGAATTTTTAGCTGATTTTCTCATTTACTTGTGATTAACAAAATAATTAGCTCCGCGTGGTGCTCTTTCTTATGTGAATTCAATGCGTTAAAAATTGTACTTTTTCTTAACTTCTCAAAGATATGAGCGTCTCGCTTGTGCTACTTTACAAACAGCGTCCGCTTATTATTCCTTGTATTTCAATTCTATAGTTTACGAAGTTGAAAATTTTTAGGTTCAGCGAGACGCTGGAATATTTGAGGCACAAGCGGTGAATAATATTATTCGACAACAATCTTTATGTTTTGAACCATTTCTCCTTCTAATATTTTTACAACATAAAATCCTGAATTTAACCCCTCAACAGGATAATCCAAAGTTGAATTAAACGTATTGAACTTGCAGTTAACATTTCCTTGTATATCACTAATTGTTACAGTTGCATTTTCTCCAGAAGTATGGAGGGTAAAACTACCATTGTTAGGATTTGGCGAAGCGCTAAAATGGCTTGATGTTTTTTTAGAATATTCATCAGAATGGTAACCTGTTACGTTATCTTTTTTGTAAACCAAAACACGATTTGATCCATTATCAGCTACATAAATATTACCTTCTTTATCCACGGCAATGCCTCTGGAGTGATAAGCTTGAGTTATAAAGCTTTCAATAAAAACTCCGTCACTTGTAAATTTTTGAACCTTGCTACAATTCAACGAAACTACAAATAGATTACCTTTTTTGTCAACTACACCATTAGGTCCAGAGAACTGACCATTTTCACATCCCTTTTTTCCCCATTTTTGTAGTAAGGTTCCCGAAGAATTGAATTTTTTAATCATATTATTATATTCATCCATAACATAAATATTACCCGCTGAATCTGCAGCTAAACCAGCGAGTTGACTAAAAACTTCACCAGGCTGTATGGTAGGCCATATGGATATTAAATTCCCAGAACTAGTATACTTTCGGATTTCATTAATGTAGTTAGATACATAGATATTTCCTGCATAATCCCCAGAAACACCACTTGGGAAACTTGTATACCCTGAGTTGTTTGTTGTCCATTTAGTAATAAAAACTCCATCATTACTGAACTTCTGGATTCGGTTATTGGATTGATCTGCAACGTAAACGTCGCCTTTTGCATCTATTTTTATTCCATTTGGATTATTAAATGCTTCATCAGATCTACCGCCAACGCCCCATTTTAAAATAAATACTCCATCACTGTTGTATTTTAGTATTTGCTGATTAGTACGATCTGCAACAAATACATATCCTAAAGTATCAACTGCGACTGCCCATGTGTCAGTATTGAAGTTAAGTGCCGGACTTTGTGTTTTAGGACTTATTGTTTTGATTAAGTTATAAGTCTGTGCACTAAGTGTTAAGGTAGAAGTAAATAGCGAGATTTGTAGTAGTAATAATTTATACATAGTTGTTGTTTTTATAAAAATAAAATTATATTTAAAGATTACAAATACATTTAGCGCTGCTGGCGCAGGGTACTGTAAAGAAAAGCAAAGTTTTTTTTATGTTATTTAATATTTTTGTTCTAATGGTTCATTTTTCAATAAAGACATTTTTTTATTCTCAATAATCCCTCGTTTTTTGAGATAATTATTAATATCCATTTTTAAAGAGATTAAATTTCAATACCTTTCCAAAAGTGTCGTCTCACGTTTCAAAATACTTTTTTATATTTGAGACACGTTTAATTTAACAAAAATGAGAATTGGTTATGCAAGGGTTAGTACCCAAGATCAGAACCTCGAATTGCAAATGGATGATTTGCAAAAGGCAGGATGTGAAATGATTTTTAAAGAAAAGGTATCAGGTAAAAATCGTGACAGGCCAGAGCTTCAGGTTTTGATTTCAAAACTCAGAAAAGGTGATAGCGTAATAGTTTGGAAACTTGACAGGCTTGGAAGATCCATAAGAGATTTGATAGATCTGGTTTCTTCCTTCCGGGAGTTAGGGGTAGAGTTTGTTAGTTTGAAAGACAGCATTGATACCAGTACTGCAACAGGTAGATTTACATTTAATGTTTTTGCAACTTTACCGTTACCTGGAAAACTGGCATCTGATTTATTACCAAACTCTCTTCTCCAGCGGTAAAGAAGTTCAGCCCGCACGTCAAGTTCTTTTGCTAAAACAATTAAATCTTCTCTGTTTTTGCTCAGTTTAACAGCCATCAGCTTGAACTGTTTATCGTATTTTCTTCTGGTATTTGACATAGAGTTAAGTTATAAATTTTGACTTAACTTTCTGTCCGGGTAAATGTAGCAGCTTCAAATATCATTTCGTCACTATAAACTTTTTTCTAACACTTCCGGATTTACCTCTCAGTTCAAGAAAATAGAATCCGGCATCAATACCGCTGACCTCTATTTCATGAGAATTCAATTTTTCATTCGCTTTTATGATATTACCTGAATTACTCAGAATTGAATATTCTGTAAAAGAAAGATCAGTTGTAATAAGAAGTTTATCCTGAACAGGGTTAGGAGAAATTTGAAAATTTCCTGCTTTATTAAATTCATTGCTTTCAATTGCGGTTATAAGCGCATAAAGACTGTCAGAAATTGCAACTCCACATTCATCTTCAATCTGTACCTGATAATATTGCATGTTATAGTTTAAAGGTGGTGAGTAAACCGAATCTGTAGCTCCTTGTATAGCTTCTCCGTTTTTAAACCATTGATATTTTTTTGCATTTATTACTGTTGAAGAAAGAACAAATGGATATGCCCGTTCAAATACTTCTGGCTTAGTTGGAGATTCGCCAATTTTGATCGGCAAACTAATTGATTTGATTCCACATGAATTTTGAAAGGTGGTTACTAAAGTATCATTAAGTGAAGAATTGAAAAAACCGATGCTGATCTGCCCATCAGTTTGTTTATAGATTATCCCTCCACCTTTAGTCAGATTCCAGGTTGTGTTGAAGTTATACCCGTACGCTGTGTTTATTGTTTTCCCGGTATTTTTATATAAAGTATATAATTCTGTAGAGTTTTTGCATACTTCCTGCGGACCTTTAACCGATGGAGAAGCAGGAAGAATATCATATAACAAATAATCTTGAACCGGATACCATTTACCGCACTTATTTTCTCTCTCTAAAACAACTCCTATTTCGGAATACGACGATTTTAATGTTATCTGGTTCGTTGTGGAAGAGAGAATTTCTCTCTCCGAGCTAAATGGAGGAGAGCTCCATTTATAGGTAAAACCTGGTTCCTCTTTAAAGCTGAACTTTACAGGATTTCCTATACAGCCAGGTGATTTTTCTAAGGTAAAAGCAGACCTATAGAAACTATTTATGGAAGCATTTACAGTATCACAATAAACAAATACGGTATGAGTATCTACCTTGGTTTTACACTTTTCAGCATCCCCTTGTAATCTCAGATTATAAATACCCGAAGGAGCATCTTTGGGAATATGAAATGTAACACGGGCTTCATTATAATACCTTGATTCCATAGCCACCGAATCTGCTTTAATTGTTACTGCGTTTTGCTGAAGAATAAAATCGGAAGGTTTTATTTTCAGCCGTGAGTAACAAGTGGAAGAGTCAATAAGTGAAAGGTCAAGGTTTTGGGCTTCTATTCTCACTTCAAACTTTACTGCTTTAAAGGCTGTCGAAGTCAAATAGCCATATTTTATTTTACTATCCGGATTTGTCTTTGATATGTAAATACAATTTTTAATGATCGCCTGATAGTCCTTATACCGGAATGCAATATGATAATAACCGGTATCAAGATCATCTGGCAATAGCGCGCTAAATGTCTGGTACGAGACACCAAGGCTAGTTGTCAGTGTTACATCAGAATTGGGGTAAAAAGAGTGCTTATAATTAAAAATTCGAACTGATTCTTTGTCAACTTCTTCAAAAGCAACCGGATCAAATTTGCCTTTCAGAGAAAAATCATAATAATAAACGTTCTTACCTGGAGTAAATGTCCTCATTTCTCCGGGATTGCATAAAAGTGTATCTGTCTGGGCAATAACAGATAAGCTAATGAAAAATAAAATAATCGAAAAGAAGGTATTTTTCATTTTAAGTGTAGTTTAATATAAGTAAATATAATATATACAAACGGCTACACAAAGTCTATGTTCCTAATAGCAAATAATTTTTTCAGCCCTAGTACCTGTGGTAAAGTGACGTATCAAAACTCTTGCCTGATCCTAACATAACTCTAACTGGTATCATGTGAATTATAGTCAATAATGAAGGATATAACTTTTCACGCGCCTTCATTCAATTCACTCATATTGTGGATTTTGTTATTATGATGCCTTTGGGGCCACAATTGATGCGCGTTTTTAAAATAAGTCCAACGAAATTCAGTATAGTTGTTTCTGCTTATACTTTCAGTGCAGGAGTTTCAGGGATTATTGCCGCTTTTTTTATTGATCTGTTGTTAATGGGGAAAGATAATCCAATAGAATATACAGAAATTATTGATTTTTTAAAAAAGGTAACCGGAGTGTCACCTAACACGCTTGATACAGATATTTATAATGAATTGGGGGTAGTTGGAGACGATTTCCATGAATTGATAGATAAATATGCAGAAAGATTTAAAATAGATATGGAAAATTATTTATGGTATTTCCATTGTGATGAAGAAGGAATTAATATAGCAAGTCTTTTCTTTAAGGCACCATATCAAAGAGTTAAAAGAATTCCAATAACTCCTAGGAAACTTTTAGAATTTACAAAAACTAAAAAGTGGAATATAAATTATCCACCACATAAAATTCCTAAGGTTAGATATGACATGATCATAGGTAATATAATAGTGATAATTTTTGTATTAACTTTCTTAATTCTAGTCTTATAAAACGATCCTAATTCCTTTGTAACCTAAGCTTAGAGTAAATTTTCGGTTGGTTACTAAAGGAACCCCATAAATGAAAACTGATACTAACGACCGGATTATACCGATTAGTAAGAAAAAC
>JACMRH010000163.1 GCA_014376535.1 Cytophagales bacterium
AAATCTAAATCAATTTCGAAGAATGGAAAAAAGAAAAGGCGAAAGTAAGTTACAATAACAGTGACAGGATTGTAGAACACAAACCAGTAACTTTATAATATTAATATTTGAACTAGCTAGGGATCAATAATTTATAAAAATTAGTTCTGACCATATTCAGAGCATTAACATGCAAAACAGGCTGTACTATATCATTTTCTTATTACTTTCATTGGGAGGCCACTCCCAGCCATTGCCCTCCTGGAAATATACGCCTACTAACTACAAGCACCAGCTTACTTTCCAAAACAATTCAATAAACATAGGCGGTAAAACACAAGCTTTTTCTGATAGTGATGCTATTGCTGTTTTTATAAGAAGAAGAATTGACACAAACTATGTAAGTGCAGGCTATGGATATTATAAACTGCCTGGAGACACATTAGGTGTTACTGTTAACCTCGATAGCAGCAATGGAAGTCAACTCTATAAAATGTATTATTGGGACAATACAAACAAATGCCAGGTAACTATACAAGATTCCAATCAGCTTTTTCTCAATCCTTTTGGCAAAAGTCAAGTAGTAAGGGCCTTTGGTCAGCTGCCAACTATCTCCTATTCTAAAGCCTCCTATTACCAAAGTGAAATTTCAGCCAGAATAAATGCATCTTCCATTGCACAATTAAGTTTCAGTAGCCAAAAGAATCTTATTTTAAATACTTTAACAGGAGAAATTGACCTTGCTAATTCATTGCCAGGTCAGTATGCCATTTTTGTCAAATCAACTTTTTGTCTTCAAAATACCCAGCTAAGAGTTCAAATCCTGGCCGATACCTTAATAGTGAAAAAGGATACTACGCAAATCGATTTAACTAATTTGGTTTATGATGTTCTGAAGGCAACATGCAACAAAGAAGGCAGCGTTTTTATTAGGGAGAGCAGCATCAAAGGCAAAGGGCCTTTCAATTTTATTCTTTCAAACAAGAGTGATAATTCTATAACCCAATCATCTTCAGGGATTTTTGAAGATGTTAAAGCTGGAATTTTTTTATTGACCATCACTGATTCTACCGGAAAAGCAGCAAAGTTGCAACAAGAAATACATGTGGCCCAAGGGGAAGATTGCAACAATACTGTATTAAGGCCCGATGGCAAGGATGGTTTGCAAAGTCTTTACATTTCTGAATCCGGAACTGCCAGGATCCTGGACAGGAACGGTGAGATTATCAATAAATTGACTATTCCCGGAGAATGGAATTGTACTGACCAAAATGGCAAACCTGTCCCGATGGGAGATTATTATTTGTTTGTGAATGAAGCTAAAAGTAAAGTTATAACAGTATTGCGATAGAAGTGAATTGCCTCAGTAAAGTGCCATGAATTCAGCACTTATCTGTTAATATTCAGAAATTTCTGTTTTCAGCAAAAGGAGGAGATATCCTAAAGGCATTTGTAATCGGTTAATTGTTTTCCTTTATGGTTTACTGATTCGATAAGGGAGTCATACAGGTTGACTTGACTTTTACTGGATTCTTAGAAAGTGCCTGAAAAGCTTTGAGTTTCTGCATAAATATCTTTTATAAGTACTGTACCTGCATCAGGGCCATCACTTTTCCATATTTCATTCTCGCAGGTGGGGTGATATGCAGAAAAAATCAAGATTCCATTATAATTAGCAAGGCTTTTGGGCCAGAACTACCACCGCCAGGATATATATCTTTTAACATAACAGTGCTCCCCGGTGTTCAATCTGTTTTCCAAAGCTCTGTTCCATTTACATCTGTCGCAGCAAAATATTATATTGCCAACTTTAAACGTTCTGCTTTTCAATACATTAGATGTCTCCTTAACCGTTCCTACGACAGAACTATCAGTTTTCCAGACTTCAAAATTGTTGTTGTAATAATTAATATAAGCCGTTCCGTTTATAAGTATTCTTGATTTTTACGGGCAGCACAAGGATCATGTGCATAAGTGTGTAAAAGTAATGGTTGAGCCTGTAAGAGGGATGTACCAATAACAAACGATACACATACTAATTTTAATTTAAAAGGGTAGTTTTTTCTCATAGTTAGAATTAAAATGGTAAAATTTTAATTTTCAAAAGTTATTGTACTACAGTTAATTCATTAATAGTAAGAATTGTACGGATAAGTACTCTGAACGTTTTTTCCAAATAAATAAGCAATGTTGCCTGCCTGGCATATTTGAATTAAGGCCAATTTCTATTTCTTTTTCAAATCTAAAGCTTCAGCCATGCCAGGCAACAATTTGTTTTCTGAATCAAAGACCCCAAACCAAACCTGCCAGGAAACATCCAGTTCTTTGAATATCTCTCCCATGGTTTTGAAATAAGCATTCAGGTCTTCTGATTTAGATGTGTTTGCCAAAGCGCCCCATTCGTTACAAATTAAAGGAACATTGTATTGATAGGCCCAGTTCTTTGCCATAGCTATCCTGTTTTTAACATGTTGCTTGTTTCCTTCTTTGTAATATTGTTTCATTTGATCTTTCACCCATTGCGGAACTCCGCTGTTAATTCCAAATTCCCTGAACTCTGTAGTCCATCTTTCTGGTGAATACGGAAAAGGTATGTTTTTCATAGTACCCATTTTTGTCCAGGTAGCTCCCTGATGGGTAAACACAAAAGGATCATAGGTATGAAAGCAATAAATCACGTTTTTGTCTTTCAGTGGTTTATTCTTGATCAATTCATCAATGCTATACCATTTGGTGTCCCCAAAAATGACAGGCCTGGTTTTGTCTACTTTCCGTATGGAGTCTATCATGGACTGGGCCAGCAGGTTCCAATCTGCCTGGTCAATGTATTCACCTTCTGGTAAGCTTAGACCTGGCTCATTAGTCAATTCAAAGAAAAGGTCAGGCCGTTTTTCATTTACAAAGTGTTGGGCAATCACCCTCCACAAGGAAGAAGCTGCAGCCCTGAATTTGGGGTCCTTCGATGCTGCACGGCTATAAGTTCCGTCATAGGCGTGGTAATCAATAGTATAAGAAACACCGTGCCTTTTGGTCCAGATGTTTATAGAATCGAGTATGGTGTAAAGCTGGGGCTCAATTTCTATCTTTTTATTTGATCCATTCAGAACGTTTATTCTGTCCACCACATATAAATCAAAATCAATTGGAAAACGGATTCCCAGCATTCCCTGGTCGGCTTGAAGTTTGATAGAAGCTTCATTGTATTTCCAATCTTTCGGATTAGGCGATGTAACCTTACCAGCTTCTGCCCAGCTCGCCAGATTCATTCCTTTAGTCAGATACTTTTTTGAGAGAGCATTTAAAGGAGTTTTTACATTACCTTTTACAGCAATCGGGGCAGGAATTTCGGCTGGCAAAATAGCCATATCGTTTTGCTTTGTGTATTTTATCTCCTTAACAAAATAAATATCGTCTATCTGAAAGTTACCGGAAGTCTCATTCAGTGTCCAGTTAAAATGGATATTATTGTTTAAATTTAATGGGACTTTTTTGCCCCAGCCTTCCTGGGTAAGCCAGGAAAAATCGATCGTGACCAGGGACCAAACTTCACTTGCAGGTACAGCTTGTTGATAGTAATCATAATCCTTAACTTCAGGAGTATTCACTCTTACTTTATGTGCAACCCCTTTATGCCAATAAGAGATGCCTGCAAATTTTGAAGGGTTCATATCGGCGGTAGTATTAAGGGACGTACCGAATGAATAGTAAGGGCTCCATTGGTAAGCAGCCTTGTCGAGAACGACATCTACCTGAAGCCCGGCAGATTCATGTCCACCATTTTCTTGGAAGTTCTGCCAATCCGGCTGTTTCAAATGGCTCTTTCCACCATCTTTATTGTCATCGAAACTGTACCAATACCCATCCAGGTTATTTTTAAGATTGCCATCTTCAAAGTTTTCAATCAAGATGTTGGATGTGTTTTGTGGAAAGGCGTTTTTAATACACAGAATAGCTAAAATGATCGAGAGAACTTGGTGTTTCATTAGATGTTGGATTGAAGTGTTTTCTGAAAATTCATTTGTGTATTTTTATTTAAAATCACATAAATAACGGTTTATAGTTTCAATAATCAGAGATAGAAGGAAAAAAGAGTTTCATTTTCATCTTGAAAATTTTAGGATTTTGAGGAATTGAGAATGGTATTGTTAGTTAGATTTAATTCATCGTTTCTTGGCTTTCGTTCGAGCAGGCGAGTTTCAGCTTTTCATTTATTTTTCTATTTCTTCGTAATTGCCGATTCTTAATATTTCAACTCCGTTTATTAAATAGGCAAATGCTGCTTGCCAGTTTATCGCAATCTCGTTGGATGCATAACTGCATTTATGGTCAATGTAGGACAAGGCAGGCAATGAAGATGGATAAGGTTTAGCAGCACAACTTCCTTTATCCTCCTGGCCAGGATTAGGACCACCTACCATAAAACCTGGAATGGGTTCTTCCACGCCATCGGCTTCACTCAATCTTTGATGCGGATTTCTTGCTGATTTAGAGCCAAATCCTGTTTCAAAACTGTACCCTGTTCCGTTTCTTCCAAGAATATAATCGAGGTTAGCATTTGCTGTCTCTAAATAGCTTTTGTCATCAGTCAAAAGGAAGGCCTGGATCAATAGCATGCCTTGATTGGCACAAACCGCATTGCTTCCCCAGACAAAATCGGAAGTTTCCGTACCCATGGCAATGCCATAAGCCGAACTTTTCTTATGCTCCCGAAGGCGGTTGGCATATTTCAAAATCTGTTTCTTTACTCCCTCCAAAGGAATGTCTTCATATTTAGCATCGCCTTTAAGTTTGCCGGCATTTTTTGATAACGTATAAAGACCGAGCGTTGCAACATTTTGCCAGTCAGGCAACCTGAAAGGAGAACTTAGTGCCAGTTCTAACCCTGAATTTTCGTAGAATTCCATTTTGCCTGTGGTGACAAAGAGTTCCACAGAAGCCCACAGTTTTTCATCACGGAAATTGAAATCGTCATAAGCTCCGGTGCTTATTCCCGGGTCAGACATTTCACTTTGGATGTAGGCAGCTTCCGGATTTTTCTTAGCCCAATTATATGCTGCAATACTTGCCCTCAAACAGGAATCAGCCAATCCGGGTAAGGTTCTTCTGTGTTTTGTTAATATCCTGGAAGCTTGGGCTGTAACAGCAGCAAAATCATATGCTGCCGAGGTTGTTTTTTTGACCACATAACGTGGTTTGGTTGCAAATTGGGGCATTACAGAGCCATCAAAAACAGGATTTGTCAGTTTGTGATAAACACCTCCGTCGTAGGGGTCCTGCATGGTAAGCATCCAGCGAAGGTTCCATAAAATCTCGTCCAGCAAGTCGGGGACATTATTGCCACTTTCCGGAATATTCAGTTTCAAAGTATCAGTATGGAAAGGGAAGTCTTCTACAATGGAAAGGAGGGTATACATCGAAATCCCGGAGTTGACAATGTATTTGTTATAATCTCCTGCATCGTACCATCCACCAGGAGAAGGGATTAAATCACCGGCTTTCCTTGGTTCTGCTGGTTTGTACTTTCCGGAAATTATCTTTTGTGGCGGGTTGATTTTTTTTGCAGTCCCGTCTTTAAATTTCTGGAGTGAATCCTTTTTTAGAATTGTTTGGGCTGAATTATGTATGATAACACCATTGTCCGGATGTCCTCCTTTTCTTGCCCACTTACCACCAAAATTCACTGGGATGTCGATTGAAGCCCTTTGATAATAGAAGGCTTTTAATGCTGCTTTTGCTGAAAGGTCGTTTACATTACCATCAATTTTAAAAGTATATGATTTTCCGATTTCAGGCACAAAAAGTACGTATTCACCTTTTTCTGTAAAAGAAGAAAAATCAGCCTTTCGTACGTTTTCGTTAGAATAATCCCAAACAGCTTTTGCAGAAAGTTTACCCCTGAAAACTGTATCCGGTATTTGATCATTGCTTAGTAAATAAAAATTGTTTGAAGCTGTGGCGCCTTCTATTATTGCAATTTTTTCTCCTTTCGGATAAAAACCAACCTGGTTGAGTTTGATACGTTCCAAGACATTTTGTGCGAAACATTGAAAGCCGATCATACTGCCGAGTCCAATTGTTAAAAGCTGTTTCATCGTTTTTTTTTGATGTAAACAACGTGAAATCGAAAGCCTTATAATTTACATTTTAACAAAGAAACTTGATAAATCTCTTAAATGACTTAATGCAAAAAGTAAAACGCAGAATGAGAAAAATCAGGAAATCGGGCTATTTAAGCTGAAAAAATTAACATTTTAGCTTGAATTCTTTACAAAATGACAAACTTTCAGGTATGAGATCTATTTTACAGAAGTCTGCTTCCTGAAATCATTGGGCGTGCACAGCTCCACCTCTTTAAAAATCCGGTTAAAATGTGTCACGTTACTATAACCAACTTTGTAAGCAATTTCAGAAACCTGCAAATCCGTTTCAAGTAAAAGTCGTTTGGATTCTGTAAGTCTGAGCTTATTTAGAAATTGCTTAAATGTTAATCCTGATTTATTTTTTATAATAGCTGAGATCTTAGCTTCAGAAATTCCTGTTCCATTCTGGATGTCGGTAATGCTCAGGCTTTGTTGTTCGTAGTGTGAAGTGATAAATGCAAATACTGTCTCCTCATCTTTTATAGAATGGCTTACGGCTTCAGTTTTTACATAACTGAACACCACGCTTTGTTTGCTCTTTTTGCCGAAGATTAAAACCAATAAAAGTGTATAATAGAAAATAGTCAAAACAGATGAAGCAAGGTAGAAATAGGTCATATCTATCCTTAAGCTCACTTCTCCAATCTCGATTTTGTCTTCCTTGTCGTTTCCTATTATCTGGCAACTTTGCACATTCAGGAACCTCATTTGGGAGAAATCAGGTTTTTTCAAGTCTTTTTCCTTCAAACCATTTGTTTTCAACCACCATTCGGGAGTTCGAAAGTCTGATAAGTCAATATCAGTAGAATTCCAATCTTTGCTAACCGGCAAGATGTATTCCATAAATCTGCTGCCATTGGGCTTTATGTTTTCTCCTTGCCAAAGCCCAAGTACAATAGGCAACCTGCTACCTTGAGAAGCCTTAATTTTGATCCTTACATAATCATACCTTCCTAAATCTGGCAATGAATCCTTGTTTAGTAGAAAGTTGATTCCAACATATGGGTATTGAAAACCTGATTTAAGGGTATATGCAAAATTTACGTTAGGCTCAGCCGAAGCATTATCAAAAAGGATCTTTGAATTACCGGAATCCAGAGAATCAGTAAAGGACCAGGCATGTACAGGCACACCACTTTTTTTTGTTAGAATAAAAGGGGCTTTATTATATAGCAAATATCCCAGAAACACTAAAAGTGGCCAAACAGCAATCAGACCTAGTTTATACGGTCGTTTCAAGCCCATAAATTCATTTAAAAAAATAGTATCAATCAAATCTACAAAAAATATATACTTTAAATCCAGTTCAGTTTTATTCTTTATAAGGATAGAAATTTTCTAATTATAGATTATAGGTCTAAAAAAGCC
>JACMRH010000014.1 GCA_014376535.1 Cytophagales bacterium
ATATGCCGGAACCGAACTTTATTGAAAGGATCGAAGAACCATTCATCAAAGCACAGATTATTACGAAAGCTGATTATGTAGGCCCTATTATGACCCTTTGCATGGAAAAAAGGGGGATATTAAAAAATCAAAGTTATTTGACAACCGACCGTGTTGAATTGGTTTTTGAAATGCCTTTGGGAGAAATTGTTTTTGACTTTTTTGACAAGCTGAAAACCATTTCTAGAGGTTATGCCTCCTTAGATTATGAATTAATCGGTTTTGTACAATCTACCTTAGTAAGATTAGACATCTTGTTAAATGATGAAAAAGTGGATGCTTTGTCTGCTATCGTTCACCGCGATAAAGCTTACGATTGGGGAAAAAGGCTTTGTGAGAAACTGAAAGAATTGTTACCTCGCCAAATGTTTGAGATTAAAATTCAGGCAGCCATAGGTGCAAAAATTATCTCCAGGGAATCTATAAGCGCACTTCGCAAAGACGTTACAGCAAAATGCTATGGTGGTGATATTTCCAGGAAGCGTAAACTTCTGGAAAAACAGAAGGAAGGAAAAAAACGCATGAGGCAGGTAGGAACTGTAGAAATACCTCAGGAAGCATTTATGGCAATTTTGAGGTTAGGCGACTAAAATATACATGAATAAATATCTAACTAAAATAATTTTATTTTTTCTGATCCTTATCTCAAACCATTTATGGGCACAAGGTGGCAGAGAATTTTGGTTTGCGGCACCGGAAGTTACTTCCAGACATGCTGATAGGCCAATAGTTTTAAGGATTTCTTCTTTTGATAAACCTGCAGAAATTACAATCTCCCAACCTGCAAACCCTTCATTTGGGGTTATCAAACAAACAGTTGCGGCAAATAGTCTTGTAAGTATTGACCTTTCAAAACAAATTGAAATGGTTGAAACCAAACCTCCTGGCAAAATTTTAAAAACAGGTTTATTGGTGCAGGCAACAAGTGATGTAAATGCATACTACGAAGTAGAAGGCTATTCAAACAGATTTTCGGCTGACAATGCTGAAATCTTCACCTTGAAGGGCAATAATGCTTTAGGGACGTTATTTTTTGTTCCTATGCAAACAGTTTATGACAATCATTCTGAAGTAAGATTTAACTATAATGCATTTGCATCATTTGATATTGTTGCAACAGAAAACAATACCACAATAAAAATTTCGCCTACAAAGAGGATTGTGGGTGATTCACTTGCAGTTCCGTTTACCATAGTTTTAAACAAAGGGCAAACTTATTCTTGCCAATCCAACACTGTCAATAGAGCTAACAGGCCTACAGGAAGCAAGGTTGAGTCTGATAAACCTATTTCAATAACATATAAAGATGATTCAATTCAGAAATTTGATGCATATGACCTTGTCGGAGATCAATTATTACCTGTTTCTGAACTTGGAACCGAATACATAGCTGTCAGAAATTCAGGATGGCTTCCCAATGCATTTACAATATTGACTGATGATATTTTTATTACAGGAACAAAAAACGGTACAAAGGTTTTTTTAAATACTGATTCAATTTTTTTAAATGAAGGCGAAAGC
>JACMRH010000164.1 GCA_014376535.1 Cytophagales bacterium
GCTGCCAAAACTATTGGCTGTTTTTACATAGAAAGCCCTGCCATGCGCGGTTTACTTTCAAAACTAAGCTGCGATTCGTTCATTACCCTGGTGGCAGCCAGTTCTATCATCCGGCCTGGTGTAGCAAAGAGCGGTATGATGCGGGAATATATTTATCGATTTCAGAATCAGGACAAAATAAAATACCTCCATCCGGTATTTGAAAAAATCCTGGGAGAAACTTATGGTGTTATGGTTTACCAGGAAGATGTGATCAAAATAGCACATCATTTTGGGGGACTGGATTTGGCAGAAGCGGACATTCTTCGCCGGACTATGAGCGGAAAAAGCAGGAATCAAAAAGAAAATGAGCGTATCAAGGCGCAATATTTCAGCAATTGCAAATCTTTCGGTTATTCGGATGAATTGGCTATGGAGGTATGGCGTCAAATAGAAAGCTTTGCCGGTTTTTCTTTCTGCAAAGCACACTCAGCCAGTTTTGCGGTGGAGAGCTACCAGAGCTTGTACCTGAAAACCTATTTTCCGCATGAATTTATGGTGGGAGTATTAAATAATTTTGGTGGATTTTATAAAACAGAAGTCTACGTACACGAAGCCAGAATGAGTGGGGCAAAAGTCGAAGCCCCTTGTGTAAATCACAGCGAATACCTCACTACTATTATTGGAGATGTCATTTACCTGGGCTTTATATTATTGAAAGACCTTGAACAGCAAATGGCACAATTGGTTGTAAACGAACGAATAGCAAATGGGGAATACCTGAACATGGAGGACCTCATCCGTCGCACTGGAATTACGAAGGAGCAAATAAATATACTGGTAAGGATCGGGGCATTGCGTTTTACAGGCAAAACCAAACAGGAATTACTTTGGGGCAAGAATCAATTCCTGATCTCTGCAAAACCTTCTCCCCCATCTAGTTATCTCTTTCAAACTATTCAAGATGAACGTCCCCTGCCGGCATTGGAAGTAGATGAAATGGAAGATATTTATGAACAGATTGAATTACTGGGCTTTCCACTTGCTTCGCCATTTGATATTCTGGAAACCAAGTTCAGGGGAGAGATACAAACTTCTCAAATGCTACAACACCTCGGCAAAACGGTGCGCATGGTAGGATATTATGTAGCCAAAAAAGACACCAGAACTTCTAAAGGCACCATAATGAATTTTGGCACCTGGATCGATGTGGAAGGCAGTTTTTTCGACAGCACCCATTTTCCTCAAAGTCTGGCAAAATACCCTTTTGCCGGTTCAGGGTGTTATTTGCTGAAAGGAAAAGTAACTGAAGACTTTGGATTTCCGAGTTTAGAAGTAGAGAAAATGGCGAGATTGGGATGGAAGCAGGTGAAGGGGGTGAATTGATGTTACATACCAAGTGTTTATTTTTCCCTCCTCAATTTTGCCTATCTTTGAATATAAATAGATAGATCCTATGACTGTCAAACTTAAAGAAGCTTTAACAAAGCTGGGTAATTTACCATCTCAAGTTCAAGATGAAGTCGCAGAAATGATTCTTGATGAGGTAACATGGCAAATTACTTTTGATCATTCTAAAGAAAAGTTATCGAATTTAGCGAAGGAAGCCATATTAGAATACAAGTCTGGTAAAACAAAGACTCTTGATCTATAATGGTCTCTATTACTACGGACCGATTTAGAAAGGCTTATCAAAAGTTGCCTGTAGAGATTAAAAAGCGAGCAAAGAAGACGTATTTGCTCTGGAAAGAAGATCCAAGTCATCCAAGTTTACATTTTAAACAAATTCATTCTAAAGAACCAATATTCTATTAGAATTGGATTAAAGTGGAGAGCAATAGGTATTAAGGAGGGAAATTCAATTATATGGTTCTGGATTGGTTCTCATGAAGAATACAATAGTTTAGTATAAATACTATTAATAGGTAATTTTACAAACTGAAAATTTAACTGAAACCAAGGTTATATTTTTGCCCTATCAATCAACCTGTTTAATCACTCCTTTGTCTGTAATTTCAATTGTACGAGCAGGTGAAACAAGCCGCCTTTTGTTATTAGGCAGGTAATGAACACTGTCAAACTCATTTTTCAATAACATCCTTCCTTGTTTATTCACTACTCCATATTTACCATCAAGCTTTACGACAGCCAGGTTTTTGTAAAAATCACCCGCTTCTTCGTATGTGGGGGGAATCATCATTTTGCCTGTATTGAATAAATAGCCCCATTTGCCATTTTGTTTGCAAGGAAGATATTTTTCTGACTGTGGTTTTATTTCATCAAGGTAATTACCTGCCAGCACTTTGCCATTTGAAGATATTATTCCTTTTTTTCCTTTATCAACAGTCAAGTATAGATTGTCGCCTAAATAACTGATATTTTCAAAATCTGGTTCTACAAGCTCGGTCAGGTTTTGTGCTAACAATCCAAAATCCTTTTTCTTTTTAATTATAGCGGGCCATTCAGGTGTAAATGGCATTTCTATTGAATTGCTGATGAAGTCATATTTAGTTTTAATTGCCTCTTCACCGGTTATTTTCAATATCTTGTATTTTTCATTTTCTTTTACCTTTACAAGATCGTTTGCTGCTGAAGATATTAAATCATAATTGGCTGATAAAATTAAAGTTCCATTGGAAGTCAGGAGGCCCTTTTTATTTCCTTTGTAGACGATGAAGTAAACTGTTTGGTTATTCAGTAAATATTCTATTTTCTCATAAGAAGGTTGAATAACCATTTCGCCAGATTCGTTTATTACTCCCCAATTCCCCGCCTTCTTTACAAAAGCGTATTTGTATTTGAATAATCCTGCTTCATCATAAGCTCCATTTTCAAAGGCTAATTTGTTTTTAGTTATGTTGAAGTATGACCAGAGTTTTGTACTGTCATTTTGAACTCTGACATATTCATTTGTATCTGTCGCTACAACCAGTCCAAAAGTAGGTCGCATCATTTCTTTTCCGGTTTGATCTAAGAAAAGATATTTCCCGTCCCGGTTTGCTGCATAATAATTTCTTGAAGGGGTTTTTACCAACCATTTGTAAGTTTGTTGTGTCACTTTCTTGTTTTCCTTATCTACAATAAAATAGCCGGCGTTTGATTTCACTATGGCTTGCCCAATCTGAAAATTATCACCCCATTCGTACATCAGAGGAACAGAAATTCTTCCTCCTAAGGTTGAATATCCATAAGAACCATTTCTTTTGATTAAAGACATATAGTCATAAAACGGATTAACTTCTTCATAGTCAATTGCCAATACTTCTCTTCCCTGAGCATCAATTAATCCTGCCTTGCCATTTTTTGACGCATAAAAAAGATTATTTAGAATAAAACCAATACTATCCATTTCGGCTACTTTCTTCACTTCGCCATTGGTGTTCATTATTCCCCATTTTCCCTTTTCCTGAAAAACAATAACCTGTTGTGTTAACTTTTTAATAGAAGTTATCACGGGTTCAAACAAATACTTTCCATCTGAATTAGAAACCACTCCAAATTTTTCTTTCACTTGAACAATGCTGGCCTTTTCTGAAAGGATCTGGAACATGGAGTACCGTGGAGCTGCCAGGAACCGGGTCGTTTTTTTATCATACAAACCAAAATTTTCGTCCTGCATTTGCAGCCAGGTCGATTCTGAATTGAATCCCACCTCCTTAATGGCGATCACATTTCCTGGAGCAGTTAATATTCCTTTTTCGTTCACCAGAGACCACTTCCCTCCTCTTTTGGCCCAAAAACTTTCACTAAATGTCAAAGGGCCTACTTCTTCATATTCTGCCGGAATTATTAATTTACCACTGCAATTGGCTACACCATACTGGCCGTATTTTTCTACCACAGCTTTGTTCCCGGTAAATGGATAAACCTTGGTAAATACCGCTTCTACTCTCCATTCGTCGAACATATCTACATATCCCCAGAACTTATTTGCTGCTTGTTTTACAAACAAATCATCGTGACAAGATTGGCTTGGCAATTGTGCCTGAGTGTTATTAATAATGCATAACAAACTAACTATCAATATTTTTAAGAACTTGGTTTTCATATTTTGAGAAAGAATATCTTCAGTTTTTTAGGTTTAAATACTATAAATGAAAATCGTTTTTAGGCTTCAAGATATTCTAAAACATTTGCGAGATCCTCAAAATCTCTTAAGCCCGGGCTAAGTTCATTGCCACCATCCAGGCTTAAACCATAGAGTTTAGTTTCTTTTAAAATTAATTCAATTTCATTTAAGTCCAGCTCGCTTACGTTAAGAATAGTTTCTCTTTCAGCACAAATCTTTGCTATTTCAAGCAACTCTTTCACATCTGATTTTTTTATTTTCAAATGCAAAACAGATTCTGCTGGAATTTTAGGTAAGACTCTATTCAATTCATTCATTTCAACCCTGCATATTAAATTTTTACCTTTAAATATTTCAAGGGAATAAAATCCGGCCTCAATTTCAATGGCTTGGGCAGCAATGTTTTCTGCTCTTTGGATTATGGTTTCAGAATCTTCTCCTAAATAACTTTCTGCAATTATCTTTATTCCTGAAATCCAACCACTAATTCCATTTATTTTCTCAACAGGAATGTACCGTTCATGATTTTCGGAAACAGAATAACCCATCATTTCTACACCCATTCCTGCACAATACCTTGCGTCGGAAAGGTTATTAACCCCATTAATTTTTACCGGTATTCTCAACATAAACTTTATTCTCTATTGAAGGTCAAAGAAGTGAATAATAAACTTTCCTCAGGAAAACCTTGTTCTTTGTTTTAACTTTGCAAACCTAGTAAACAACCACTTAAATTCACAAGTTTAGTTTGGCTTGCCATATTTATAAACTGGCATCCTAATTTCACTAATTTAAAATAGTAATGAGTAAAAAAGGAAGAGTGCTTGTAGCAATGAGTGGTGGGATAGACAGTTCTGTATGTGCTGTAATGCTCCACGAGCAAGGCTATGAAGTTATTGGGATGACAATGAAAACCTGGGATTACGCCAGTGCCGGTGGTAATAAGAAAGAAACTGGTTGCTGCAGCCTTGATTCCATAAACGATGCAAGAAATGTAGCTGTCGATTTAGGCTTTCCACATTATATTTTAGATATAAGAGAAGAGTTTGGCGATTATGTCATTGACAATTTCACCTCCGAATATTTAGCCGGGAGAACTCCAAATCCCTGTGTGCTTTGTAATACCCACATAAAATGGGATGCTCTACTCCGCAGGGCCGATAAATTGGGTTGTGAATTCATTGCCACTGGTCATTATGCCAAAATTAGAAAACATGAAGACCGCTATGTAATTTCAAAAGGAACTGATTTAAATAAAGACCAATCTTATGCTTTATGGGGCGTTTCTCAGGAAAGTTTGAGCAGGACAATGTTGCCCTTAGGAGATTTGAAAAAGTCAGAAATAAGGCAAATGGCTACTGACCGGGGGTTTACCGACCTGGTAAATAAGCCAGAATCTTACGAAATATGCTTTATTCCAGACAATGATTACCGTGGATTTTTGAAAAGACGTGTACCAGGTTTGGAGGAAGAAGTCAGAGGGGGAAATTATGTATTGTCTGATGGCAAAATTGTAGGTAAACATGAAGGATATCCGTTTTACACCATCGGGCAACGCAAAGGATTAGGATTGGCATTAGGTTATCCTATTTTTGTGACTGAAGTTAGAAAGGAGACGAATGAAGTAGTTTTAGGACCTATTGAGGAATTAGGAAAAAATGGTATGCGTGTTGGCAAAATGAACATGATGAAATACGCAGACATTCAAGGCCGAAGTTTGGAAACTATAACAAAGGTTAGATATAAACACGATGGTTCACCAGCCGTTATTACACAGGAAGGTGATAAAATGACAGTACATTTTCATGAATATGTCGATGCAATTACACCCGGACAGGCAGCCGTCTTTTATGAAGGAGATGACGTTGTGGGTGGAGGCTGGATTGAAAAAAGTTTTTAAGATTAACCAAGTCTTGAAGAAAATTCAAGACTTGGTTTAATATTTTTATTCAATTACAACCTTATGTGTTTCCTTAGAGTCATCCTTCTGAATTGTAAGGATATAAGTTCCAGGAGTTAATGTATGAGTTTCCAAAGAAATTTCGTGTTCTACATTTGAAGCGGAAAAATCTTTAGCCAACATTTCAATTCCTTGCATATTGGAAATTGAAAGCCTTAATTTAGTTCTTGAAGCTAATACTTTAACATTTAACACTTTACTTGCTGGTTGTGGAAAAATGATTGTGTTAGACTCAGTGCTTTTTTTTTCATCAAATCCAGTGACAGTAGGATCTTTGTAGGTCAGTTTGAAAATTGTTCCACCCTGATCATCAGAAATTAACATATCTCCCTGTGATGTTACAGCAACATCAACTGGTCTTGCATAAGAACTTGAAGAATCTGCATTTAAGAACCCTTTAACCAAATCAATTTGTTTACCTGGTTTTTGTAAGGTAGCGTCCCATGGGAAATAAATAACTTTATAGCCAGTTTTAACAGTCCTGTTCCAGGAACCACGTAAAGCAATAGCTGCTCCATTTTTATATAGATTTGGCATTGCCGTATTTTGTAGAAATGAAAATCCTATTGGTGCTGAATGTGCCTGAATTCCTTTACTTATGCGATTTTTGGTAGCGCAATTAGTAACAGCACCGTCCCTGTTCAAATCATAATCATTAAAAAACGGCATATCATCTAATCCATTGCGATCATCTGGATTACAGAAAGGCCAGCCATAATTACCCCCATCAACAACTTGTGTAAATTCATCCACTGGATGGTTATCCACATAAGACTGTATTACTTTTCCATAATTACCGGTATTATCGTTGATAGGATAAGCGATATTGTCACGGTTATTTACACAAACCCATAGGATGTTTGTTCCCGGAATAAAATCCAAACCTTCCGCATTTCTTAACCCCTGAGCGAATAACCTTCCATTTGTTCCATTAGCATTGTAAACATATATAGCTGCGCGCAATGGATTGCTTTTGGTATCTTCCGTACACGCATTACAAGTAGAGGCTATAGAAACATACAATTTATGGTTCCCATCTATAGCTATATTTTTTAATGTATGACCATAGGCACCTCTTAATTCTGGTGAAATCTCAGATGGTAAATTGGCAACAACTATTTCTCTATTTTTAGCTGTTAAATCTCCATTTGTGTAGATATATCGGTTTATCTGATTTTGCTCAGCAATATACAAGTAAGTAATTGCATCAATTTTGTGAAAAACCATGTCGTGAGGTTTGCTTAAGCCTGTAACAAAATCGGAAACATTAATTGCTCCATTTGTTGCAGTTCTGATAATTTTTATGGTTCCAGCTCCTGGATTAGAAACTAATACATCACCATTAGGAGCAATAGCCATAAATCTTGCACCTGGTATCCTTGCAAAAACTGAAAGTTCAAAATTTGGGGGCAATAAAACAGTCCTTTCCACATTGAATGGATCTGTTTTCATGCTTGCCGGCACAATGACTTTTTTAACAACAGATGCGCCAGGTTGCGCAAAAGTTAGATGTGAAATGATGCTTAAGCTTAGAAATGCAAAAGTTTTTAGACATGTAAATTGTTTCATCATGTTGAGATTTAAATTAAATGTTTTGATATTTTCCAAAAGAACCATGCCCCTTCACAAGTCGACTGTGGTAATATCACAATTCTATCTGGTTAAATTGCAAGTAATTAGAGGATTATTCTGCTGGTTCAATATGAATAAGAATCTCTGCAAGGCTACTGATTTCCTTTTTTAGAGTTGCTTTTAGTTCATGCGCAATGGTATGGCCTTTAGTCACAGTTAAGTCTCCACTTATTTTTACATGCAAGTCTACATGGAACTTCATCCCTGCTTTTCTTACATAACACTTTTCTGTTCCTTTAACATCATTTACTGTTAATGAAACCTGCCTGATTTGGTCAATCAGATCATCATAAAAGTTTTCATCCATTATTTCACCAAGAGCGGGCCTAAAAATCAAATATCCATTGTATAAAATTACCAGGGCCGCAACCAGTGCAGCCCAATCGTCAGCAGTTTCATAGCCTTTGCCCAAAAATAAAGCAATCGCAATTCCAATAAATGCAGCCAAAGATGTAATAGCATCACTTCTGTGATGCCACGCATCTGCTTTAAGAGAAGAACTGTTTAGCAACTGACCCTTCTTCACTACCATCCTGTAAAACAATTCTTTAACAACTATGATGGCCCCTAAAATAATAAGTGTGTATGGCCTTGGCAGATCATGTGGAGTTCTGATATTGTGAATGCTTTGAATTGCAATGATCGTAGCAGAAGCAACCAGAAAGCCGACAACTAAAAAGGTAATTAAGGGTTCAGCCCGCCCGTGTCCATATGGATGATTAGAATCTGCAGGCTTATTGGAATATTTAATACCAAGCAAGACTAAAATCGAAGCAAATACATCTGAAGTTGATTCTATCGCATCTGCTATCAAAGCATAAGAATTTCCAAAATAGCCTCCCAAACCTTTCACAATAGCCAAAGAGAAGTTGGCAATAATGCTTTTAACAGTGGTGTTTACAGCTTGTTGTTCGTTCGATTCCATCCTTTATCTGAACAACAAATATGAGTTAATTGTATCAGGTATTTTGAAACTTATCCTTAAAGGTTTCGTGCAGTTTCATGTAAACACCATTAGTCCAACCAAACCCGTCTTGTAATTGATACTCATTTCCCCCAGTATCGGAACTGCAATCTAAAACGTTGTACTTTTCGATCATTTTGCCTTCTTCTTTGAAGACCTTATCATTTAAAGCCATCCATCTACTTGCACCTTCCCACGCAATTTGGGTGTGGTTATAATTAAGAAGACCTTTTATAGTTGTCCATTGCATAGGAGCCCAACCATTTGGGTAATCCCATTGAAATTCGGAAGATTTAAGTGTAGTAACAAATCCACCAGGTTGTAAAAACAATTGCTCGAGAGTTTGGGCTGATTTGGCTGCTTGTTCTTCGCTTGCAAGTTTTAAGAAAAGTGGGAATGCACCAGCAATACTGTAATTAGGAGTGCATTTTTTTTCTACAAAATCATAGTCCATAAAGAATGCACTTTTTTCATCCCAGCAATATTTCAAAGTGGCTTGTTTTCTATTATTGGCTAACGCAGAATAATGATTTGCCATTGATTCATCTCCTTTTAATCGATAAGCCCTCTCAAGAGTTTCTTCTATGCTATACATCAAAGAGTTAAGATCAACCGGGATGATATCAGTAATGAAGATTGACTGCATTTTTTCCTGATCTTTGAACCAGCGGGTACTAAAATCCCAACCAGATTCACAAGCTGCCCTTACATTTAAATAAATAAGGCTTTTTTCACCAGGCGCGAGGTTATCTCCATAAGATTTATCCTTGCCATAAGCTTCAGGTCTTGGCACACATTTATCGTCCCAATAGCGGTTAAGTATTTCTCCATCAGGCATTAACACAACTCTTTGATGTGCACGACTACCTTCATGCAGTTTCTCTTTTCCACTCATCCAGAAATTATATTCCTTTTCAAGAAATGGCAAATATTTGACTAAAACATTAGGTTCACTTTCAGCAAGTAAATCAAGCATTAGTGCATAAAATGGTGGCTGAGAGCGAGTAAGGAAATATGTTCGATTCCCGTTTGGAATGAAACCAAGCTTATCAATCAGGTAAGAAAAATTTTCTACCATGCTGTGTACAAGGTCCATTCTTCCACAGGTTTGCAAACCAAGCATTATAAAATAGCTGTCCCAATAAAAAACCTCTCTGAAACGGCCACCAGGAATTACATACGAATGAGGAAGGCTTATTAAAGATGAGCCAGGGATTTCCTGTAAAGCTTGCCTCGTCAGGATATTCCAAAGATTATTTATATGTGAATTGACACTTAAAGTAGTATCAGACTGATATTTATCGTAATTTATTTCAGGAAGGATAAATGTTTCTCTAACAAAAGTTTCCAGATCAAAATTTCCTTTTTTCTTTTGGTCACGGTACATTTTGAAAATCTCATCACACTCGTATTTAGGAGTAGAATCTACAAATGTTTTATAATCTTTAAAGATCTTGCTTGTCTGAACTTCAATGAAGAAGTCACCAAACAATTCGTCATGGCTTTTCAATGCGGTGTTACTTTTAGTTAAAAAACCATTTTGTAAAAAAGAAGTGCCGCGAAATTTATACAATATACCAAGAGGGTTTAACCGGCTTTTAATTAGTGGGTAGCCTAAGTCTGTTATTTTCGTATTATACTAAAAAACAGAAGGTTATGAAAGATAAAAATATTTTATGGGTGATAGGTATTGCCTTAATGAGTACCAGTTGTTTTACCGTAATAAGGCCTGGTGAAGTGGGTTTGAAGCAGAGTTTTGGAAAGATCAAAGACAAAACCTTATTTCCAGGTGCACATGGTTATAACTTCTTTGTAACAAAGATAATAAAGGTTCCTATCCGTACTTCTAATCTTCAGGTGAACCTGGAATCACTCCCTACCAAAGAAGGATTAAATGTAGCTGCAGAATTTGCAATACTATACAGCCTTAAACCTGAATATGCAAAAAGGATTGTAGAAAGTATTGGTTTACAGTATGAAACAACCATTATTCTTAGTGTGTTGCGTTCGGCTGCTCCTAATATCACCTCCAAATTTTATGCAAAAGATTTGTACACTGAAGGACGCGCGTTGATTGGAAAGGAAATAGCGAACGAAATGGCCACCATTATTGGCGATAGAGGAATTGTAGTGGAAGCAGTACTTTTAAAGGCAATAAGGCTTCCGGGCGGTCTTGCACAGTCAATAGAACAAAAACTTGAAGCAGAACAAGAATCACAAAGAATGGAATTTGTTTTAAGCAAAGAGAAAAAGGAAGCAGAGAGAAAAGTGATTGAAGCAGATGGAATCAGGCAATACCAGCAAATTGTGGAAAAGGGCTTGAGTCCTATGATTATTCAGTTTATGTCAATTGATGCTTTTTCTAAACTTTCAGCATCTCCAAATGTAAAAACTATAATAACAGACGGACGCGCACCGTTCTTGATTAATATGGACCAGAAATAAATAGTATTGGTTTTGAAACTATTATGAAATTTAAAATGCCCTTGGTTTCCGGGGGCTTTTTTTGTGTACTTTAAATCTAAGGCAAGCTTATCTTACGTATTTTACTAAAAATCTGAATGAAGAATTACTTGTTATTATTGATCTCAATTTCAATACTGAGTTTGTCTGGTTGTGCTTTTAAACTCATAAAAAGAAGTAAAGAAATAGTTTATGCACCTGCTTTATCCGGAACAAATATCCCTGCGCAAAAACTGAATGTATTTGCCCCCCTTAATAAGAGGAGCTTAAAACCTGTTTTCATTTTTATCCATGGTGGCAATTGGAACTCTGGCAATAAATCGCTCTATAACTTTTTTGGAAATCGATTAGCAAGAAAAAATATTGTTGCGATCAATATTAATTATCCTTTAAGCCCAATGGCAAAATATGATCAAATGGCAATGTCTTCGGCAGAATCAGTTAAGTGGATTAAAGAAAATATCAAACAATATGGAGGCGATCCTGAGAGAATTTATATTTCAGGCCATTCTGCCGGTGGACATTTAGCAACTCTCATCTCTCTGGATAACAAGTATTTTGATTCACTTAAAATTCAAAATCCTATAAAAGGTATTGTAATGATTGATGCTGCGGGGTTAGACATGTATGGATACCTTAAAGAAGAAAAATTCGGTGCCGGACATACATACCTTGAAACGTTTACTCAAGATCAAGCTAAATGGAAAGATGCCACACCACTTTATCATTTGCATAAAGACATGCCTCCAATGCTAATTTTTCGTGGAGGAAAAACCTATCCTTCTATTATTAAAAGCAATGAAAAATTCATTGCTACATTACCTCTTTATACAGATAAGTTTACTTATATATTACAAAAAGGAAAACATCATGTCCCTATGATTATCCAGTTTTTTTATCCCTACAATCGGCGTTATAAGGACATAAAGCGGTTTATGGAGACTTCTAAAAATATTAAATAGCCTACTATTCTATTCAGGCATATTTTTTTATCAGAAAGATAAAAGACAACAATGAGCACAGTAAAACATATAACTCACTTGATCAACAAATTCATAATTGGCTTAATTTCAGTTTCTTGTTTAGCATTTGGTTCATGTTCAAATAACAGTACGGGAACAAAGCAAACAGTGATTTCGCAAACAGGAAGTAACAAAGCCTTCCCTACTAATAAACACGCAAGGGTAAAAAATAAAATATTCCGTTCTGATAAGAGTGCAGTAAGAAGTAAGCAAAGGGAACATGCTAACTATCAAGGAAACGATGCTGGTAGGCAATAATTATTTGTTCATTTCAAAAAATCTCTTTTCGTAGTCATTCAGGCTTTCTTTGCCAGAACTTTCAATTTTCTCAAATATCCTTTTAAATTCCGCTGCCTTTTCTGCCTTGATCTGGCCTTGATGGTCAAGAATTTCAGGCTTACGTTTCTTTGCGATAATACCTTTTTCAAATCCCATAATCTCTGGGTGCTGCGAAAGTATATAGATGAAAACAATTCCGGGAATAAGAATAGCACTTAAAATCATCCATTTTTCTGTGGCCAGGTTTGGAAAAAATGCCACTGTTACCAAAGTTCCTACAATAGCACCGCCCAAATGCGCATCATGGCCAACATTATCTGTTTGCGATTTTAGTGCATACATTGAGTAAACGGTGTATAAAATAGCAAAAAGCCATCCTGGAATTCCTACTGGAACCAAAAACATCATCACCTCCATTTCCGGAAAAACCAGTATACTTGAAAACAGAATACCATTTACTGCGCCAGAAGCTCCTAATGAAGCAAATTCTGGCTGGTTCCTGTGTAGGTATAGCGATAAAAGGTTTCCTCCGATTAAACTAAAAAAATAAACTCCTCCGAAGAACAAAGATCCATACATCATCTCCAGAGAAGTCCCAAAAGAATAAAGTGTAAACATATTAAAGAACAGATGCCCCCAATCTCCGTGAATAAACCCTGAACTTACAAGCCTGCCATACTGGTTTTTTTTCAGTATTTTATCTGTTTTAAATAATGCTTTTTCTATAAAGGAAACATTTTTAAAACCAGTAAATGAAAGGATTATGTTAGCGATGATGACAATATAGGTAAGCGGAGCAGAAAGAAATTCCATTTATTTTTAGGATAACAGACTTGCAAGGTAGCTTTTTAGCTTGAGTCTTTAAGATTATGTGAAATGTATATCCATCTCCTTATTTATTTAGCATTCCAATTTTCTTATATCCTTTTGTCAAAAAAGAAGGTGTATCAAAGCGATAGCCAACTGTGACAAATATTGTTGCAAAATTAGTTCTGATACTGGCACCACGTATTCGCATGAGGTTTATATCACCGTTGAAGCTAGCACCTGCAAATAAGCGTTTTGAATTATAGCCGAAACCAAAAGCTGTTTCAGTATAAACATTAGTATTAAATCCATAAGGGCTTCTGTCTCTGTTTTTTACATCATATGTATAAGCTATAAAGTTTCCCATTAAAAAACCATTTAAGGCCACGTAAAATCTTTTTAACACCACAATGTTAATCCCTAATCCAGGACCAACCTTAAATAGTAATGCATTTAGCGATTGTACATTATCAAATTCTGAAAACCCTGATGTCTGAACACTTGATAAAAGTGTGGAAATCATTAGAACTAATCCTCATATAATTAATACCAGCTTTAGCAACTAACCCGATTCTTGACTTAAGTTGCCTGTCATTGAAAGTAAGTGGAGCATTATAAGAATACTTTTTCCATGAGAAATTGTAAATCCCATTCACTCCTATATTATTAAACTGAATGTCAGGCTGGACAGCTAAAGTATCGGCACTTGTAATATAATTGGGAGAGTTATTGTCATAATATCCCAAAAGCCTGCGGTATTGACCCTCAAAAATATAATTTGGTTTCCTGACCCTAATGATAATCCCTAAACTTTTAGTCTTGCCCTTGCCGGATGCATTCCCGGGACCAAAAGGGGATTTGATCCCAAATTGGAGAGATAGTTTTTTATATGCCAGTGTTACACCAATCTGGTCTGAGAAATTCCCTCTGAAATCTGAACGATACTTATCCATGTCTTTATCAGTAGGCTTAATTGTTAACTGCATAATGGGAGATGCAGTATAAAGACCGACAGTAAGTAAATTTGGATAGCTGATAATGAAATTTGAATCTGGGGATAACGGTGTTTTCTTTGGCTTTTGATCTGCTTCCTGAGAAAATACTATACCTCTAAAGAATAAGCCAAGTGTAAAAGTGAACAGTAAATATTTTCTCATAATCCTTCCAGGAATTTTTACTATTTCAGACATAAAGTTTATGCCGTGGAATTTAATTAGACCAAACTTTTTAAGTTTCTTTAAGTATAACCAAATAGCCTTTACTTTTAATTATTCAAACAATCTATTTAGGTATGAAAAGACTCGCATTATCAATTATTACATCATGCACATTGGCTTCAACGACTGCTCAACAGGTTTCTGAAAACATTAAAATAAACCAGGTTGGTTTTTATCCGGACGGGCCAAAACTTGCTATAGCGACTAATTCAAGTGCAAAGAAATTCTACCTTTTAGGCGAATCTAAAAAAGACACTGCTTTCAAAGGAACTTTAATTCCAACTGGCACCTGGGAATATTCCGGGGAAACAACTTCAAAAGCTGATTTTTCCTCTTTTGTCAAAGCAGGTAAATACGTTCTGTTTGTTCCTGGATTAGGAAATTCATACCCATTTGAAATTGCTCCGAAAATCAATGAAAATTTAGGCAAAGCTGCCTTAAAAACCTTCTACTACCAACGAGTTTCGGTAGAACTATTGCCAGAATATGCAGGCAAATTCGCCAGAAAAGCCGGTCATCCAGACAATGAAGTACTTATTCACGGATCCGCTCAAAGTGTAAAAAGGCCAGAAGGGACTAAAATATCATCTCCTGGAGGTTGGTATGATGCAGGTGATTATAATAAGTATATAGTGAACTCAGGAATAAGTACTTATACTCTTTTAGCCGCTTATGAACACTATCCTGCTTATTTCAATTCATTAAAACTGAACATACCTGAAAGTAAAAATGAGGTTCCTGACATACTGGATGAAAGTCTGGTCAATGTTCGCTGGATGCTAACTATGCAGGATGAAGACGGAGGTGTTTATCACAAACTTACCAATGCTAACTTTGATGCCTTCGTAATGCCGGATAAAGCAGTCAGCCCAAGATATGTTGTGGTAAAAACGACGGCAGCAACAAACGATTTTGCAGCCGTGATGGCACAGTCAGCCAGAATATTTAAAAAATTCTCAAAACAGCTTCCAGGTCTGTCAGATTCATGTTTAAAAGCAGCTGAAAAAGCATATAACTGGGCTAAGAAGAACCCTGGTATTACTTATGAGCAAGATCAAATCAGCAAATCATTTGCTCCGGCAATCGTTACGGGTGCTTATGATGATAAAAATTTAACTGACGAAGCGCAATGGGCAGCCAGCGAATTATTTGTTACCACTGGGAAACCTGAGTATTTTTCTGAAGCTAATTTAAAAAGTACCATAGGAAAATTTGGTGTTCCAGGTTGGCAAAGTGTCAATACCCTTGCATTATTTTCAATAGTGTCAAATAAAACTTCAGCAGCAATCGCTGATATTAAATCACTAGAAACAGAATTACTTGCAATAGCTGATAAATACAAAAACTACGCACTTAAAAAATCAGAATATGGTATTCCAATGGGGCAGAGTAAAGACGACTTTGTTTGGGGAAGTAATTCTACTGATGCCAACGAAGGAATAATATTGTTAATGGCTTATGACCTCACAAAGAACAAAGAATACCTGAACGCTGCAATCGCTGCATTGGATTACCTTTTAGGTAGAAATGGCACAGGGTATAGTTATGTGACGGGATTTGGTGGAAAACCTTCCATTCACCCACATCACAGACCTTCTGAAGCAGACGGAATCACAGAACCTATTCCTGGGTTTTTAGTAGGTGGGCCAAATCCAGGGGTTCAGGACCAAAGCAATTGTCCGGATGCTAAATACCCATCAACCAAACCAGCTTTGGCTTATCTGGACCATGTTTGCAGTTATGCATCGAATGAAATAGCCATAAATTGGAATGCACCATTAGTTTACCTGGCTTTGGGAATTGAAGCTATAAAAGCTGGTCAAAAATAAAAGTCAAACCAAACCTAATCCATCTTAAGATCAAGAATTTAATCCTCATTTTGGTAGTTTTTGATTAAGACTTAAATCTCTCCTCTCTGATTTGCTCATTTAGCAGAGAAGGTTGGAGAGGTTTTTTTTCACAGGCATAATTTTTTCCACGCCTCTGTTCTAAACATGAAAAAATGAACAGAGATAGCACTACCATTAGTCCTTGGCAAGAAAATATCCCCGGATTTTCACCGGATTCTTTTGCAAAAGAAGATTTTATATATGATGTAATTATTGTCGGGGGAGGAATTACAGGACTTACTTCTGCTTTACTTCTTCAAAAAGCAGGTAAAAAATGCTTATTGATTGAGGCAAAAAATATAGGTTTCGGAACCACAACTGGTACAACAGCCCACCTGAACACAATGATGGACACTTCTTATGACCAGATCATTTCAGATTTTGGAGAAGAAAGTGCAAGAATGGTTCATAAAATTACCAACCAGGCAATACAATTAATAGAAACGCATGTCAAAGAATATAATATTGAGTGTGACTTTCAGTATAAAAAAGGCTATCTGTATGCTGAAGACGATGATCAGGCAAAGGAATTAGATAAAATTTATGAAGGTTCACGCAAAGTGGGAGTAGATATTGGTTACTCTAATGAAATACCATTACCTGTTCCATTTACAAAAGCAATTTCTTTTGGGGAACAGGCCCAATTTCAACCTGCAAAATACATTATTGGCATTGCCAATGAATTTGAAAAGCTAGGCGGAATAATACTGCACAATTGCAGAGTATTAAATAGAATTGATGGTGACAAAGTAACAGTTGAAACCCAGAAAGGTAATTACAAATGTATCGACTTGGTCTATGCAACTCACTTGCCACCTGGTGTGAATCTTCTTCATTTTGAAAACACGCCCTATCGCAGTTATGTTATTACTGCTAAACTAAAAGATGGAAATTATCCTGATGCGCTGGTTTATGATATGCAGGATCCTTACCACTATTACCGAACCTATACTGAAGGAAATGAGAAATTTCTGATTTTAGGTGGAGAAGACCATAAAACCGGCCATGAAGAAAATACAGACAAATTTTTCAGAAACCTTGAAGCCTATCTTCAAAAATATTATCAGGTTGAAAGTATAGTACACCGCTGGTCATCTCAATATTACGAACCTGCTGATGGCTTACCTTACATAGGCCACACTCCTGGTTTGACAAACCATGTATATGTTGCAACAGGTTTTAGTGGAAATGGAATGACATGGGGCACTGCTTCTTCATTAATATTATTTGACCTCTTAACTAAAGGCAAGAGCGAATACGAACCGTTGTTTAAGCCATCCAGAATAAATGTAAAAGCAAGTATAAGTGAAGTTGTGAAAGAAAATATTGATGTGGTAGGGCATTTTGTTGGAGATTGGCTGTCAGTAAAAAAAATCCCCACGCTCCTTGATATTGCTACAAATGATGCTAAAGTTGTTAAATATGAAGGTAAAATAGCAGCCATTTACAAAGATTCTCAATCACAAATTCATGCAGTCAATCCTGCATGCACCCATTTAAAATGCTCAGTACTATGGAATTCATCTGAAAAATCATGGGATTGTCCCTGCCATGGTTCCCGATTTTCCTTTGACGGTGAAGTTTTGGTTGGGCCTGCAAGAAAAGATTTGGAGGCAATAAACTTAGGCGTTCAATAGTAAATTATCTCTTGGTCCCAACATATAATTGTTGGGACCATTTATTTTAATATCACAGGAAAAGGAATAGGAGTTTTCCAAACCGCACTATCTATTTCACTTTTAAATTTTAAACCAGATTTTTATATTTACACCAATACTATTTAATTATGCCTTACTCCCCTTCCGAAGACTATCTACTACAGGAAAATCCAAACCATCTTGGATGGATTGAAGTAATATGCGGATCTATGTTTTCTGGAAAAACAGAGGAATTAATTAGAAGGATAAACAGGGTTTTAATAGCAAAACAAACAGTTAAAATTTTCAAACCTGCTATTGATACCCGCTATCATAAATCAGATATAGTTTCTCATTCCGAAAACAGTAAAGGTGGGATTGCCATTGAAAATGCTGCCGAAATAATTACGTATGTAAAACAAGGGGATATTGTGGCAATTGACGAAGCACAATTCTTTAATTCAGAAATTATAGATGTTTGCCAACACCTGGCGAATCAAAAACACCGGGTAATTGTTGCTGGGTTAGATACAGATTCAAAAGGAAGGCCATTTGGATTTATGCCACAAATAATGGCGATGGCCGAGTTTGTAAGTAAACTACATGCTATTTGTTCCGTATGTGGAAATATGGCAGCTTTTACTTACAGGACAGCCGAGGCAACCAGCTCTATATTTATTGGAGCTGATGAGGCTTATGAAGCACGTTGTAGAAATTGTTTTAATAAGTAATAAATTAAAATGAAAAAAGACATTCAGTTTCCTAAAGTAAAGGGAGTTTCGGTTGCTGTTATTAAAAGACCTGTCAGCGAAATTGAAGATGAATGGGTCGTGTATTTGATAAATGAAAACGATTTTCCATTGGAAAATGCCCTTGTTTGTTCTACGGGCTACGGTGAAATGAATGGTGAAAAAAGAAAGTCTTCAACTTTAAGGCACGGGTTCCCCCTTATCCCTCCAAAGTCTTCATCAATGATAGAACCCATTGCACCTGAAGTTTTTGTTCTTACAAATGAGTACTGGATAAGCTATTATGTTGGCAACCAATTATTTGATAAAAAATATGTTTTTGTTCCTGAAACCATAATTGATGACAACCTGGTCACGGTTCCTCTGTTAGGTGAAAAAGGAGTGTTACATTACTAGTAATTGAAATCCGATTTTATAAAATTATAAAAAGCTCAAAAACCTAAATTTGATTTATAAGGGCGTTCTTTAAATCAGCAATTTTTTTGAAGAATATCAGGGAGTATCTTCAGCAATTTTTTCAATAGCTATAGCTTGCAGTATTTTGCTATCTAATGCCTGCCAGCTTCGTATAGGAAGTCCTTCTGATGTATTTGTGACAGAATTATAATCATATAAATCTATTTTAAGGTCATAAAATCCTTTAGGCAACAAACTTCCTCCAGTAATTAAAACATTATTTTCCTGATCACAATTCAGCACTAAAGGAACAAGTTGATCATAACTATCCTTTCCGTAAATAGAATATAATATTTTAACTATGTATTTTTTTGAAGTTTTATCTGAACTGGATATCCGGAGTATAGCATTGTAGATAGAAGAAAAGGAATCTTTGTCCCTGTCGGTAGAGTCTTTTAATTCAAACTTTTCCAAATCAAAAGTTCTGCTGTCGTCGGAATATTTTTCTAGTCTTGAAGATGTATAAGAAGTCCCTAGTAATTCTTTGTTTTTCGAATCATAAAGCTCAACAGAAAAATCATAGTTTTCCTTCTTAAATTCATTTGTATCAATTAAATATGTTAAGGGAATTATGGCTGATTTAAAATCCCTGTCGTCATTCACCTGAAACTCCTTTGTTTCAGCAAAAGCTACATATTTGTCTTGGTACGAGGAGTAAGCCCTATATTTAATTAAGGCATAATAGGAATTTATTTTAGGTGGATTTATAGAAAATGAGATAAGAATTGTGGAAGGAAGTTGGAGAAAAGAATTTTTGTTTTTGTCTGAAGAAGAAATGTTATTACCAATATTAGAATAAAAATTATTGATATAAACCTTTCGGTCTTTGTCCTTTGTTTCAATAAAATTAGAAGCAACTAAAAAACTGAAAGTTGAAGTTGATCCTGATACTGGGATTTCAATGGTGTTCCCATATTCATTTTTAAGAGTAATGTATAATTTAATTGAGGTAGATGAAATTTTATTTATTTTCAAAATAGAATCAGCATTTATAAATATATTTTCTGAGAATTTTAAACTTTCATCTACCAATATATTATTCCTCGTAATCCAGACATTTTTTGAATAATTATAATCCTCCAGGTTATAACTTATTTCGTAAGAAAAAACCCCTCGGTTTTTAAATCCCAGTTGAACATTAAAACTGAAACTGGAACTTTCCCCATTTTTATTCGAATCTGTTCCAGAAATATTTTGATGAGATATACTAGATAAAAAAGGAGTTGAATATGGAGAACTACTTGGATAAGAAGGTTCTACTCTCCTGGGCCTATAGCAATTACTGAAAGTATAAATTATTAGTATTAGATATAGAAATTTTAGTTTGGACATGTTATTCGCAAATACTCGAATCAAATATACAATGAACCGGACAGCAACATTTATCCAAAGTAAAAACAATTTCACAGTCTGGCCAACGACAATTTTTCAGGCTTCTTTCTCAAAAATGACAAACCTATGCTTATTTGTCGCACACAAAATTTAACTGACAAATTCTGGAAAGTATAGAAAATTTTCGAACCCATAAATGCAGGTCAAAAATTTATAATAGGTTAAAAATAAATGTGGGGAGAATGAAATGTCTTAGGATTAAAAGAGGGAAGTATAGCAGATAAAAAAAACCGGTTTATGGAATTTTAAAGAAATTAGGCCAGGTTTTTCTTAAGCTCAAGCAAAAACCCTTTTACTTTTTCAAGTGAGTTAACCACTTCCATTTTGCTGTGGGGCTTATTTGTGCCACTTTTTAACACATCTTTTGCTCCTGACAATGTGTAGCCCTTTTCTTTAACTAAATGGTAAATTAATCGTATCTGCTCTATATCAGTTTTTGTAAATTGCCGGTTACCATTACTGTTTTTCTTAGGCTTTAACGAATCAAACTCACCTTCCCAAAATCTAATAAGTGATGGGGCGACAGTAAACATCTTAGAAACCTCACTAATGCTATAATAAAGTTTTTCAATATGTTTAGGTTTATATGGCATTCTATTATAATGTGTTAGTGTTCTCGGGTTGATCTTTTAAATAAACTACAAATTAAGCATTTTTGGCATTAAAATTGAAATCAATATTATCTAACACAAATTACTTTTATAGTACACGGAGCAGATGAGATATTTAGTAGGGTTATTGTTCAGTTTATCAGGTTTTTTTAGTTTCTCTCAAAACATCAAACAAAATATATTTTCTTTTCCAATTAAACCTGGCCAGGTCAATTTCCTCTCTGGAAATTTCGGAGAGCTTCGCTCAAACCATTTTCATGGTGGTTTAGATATAAAAACTGATTTTAGAACTGGATTGCCTGTTTACTGCTCTGCTGATGGCTATGTCAGCAAAATTGTCATGTCTAGCTTTGGATATGGAAATGTACTATTTGTTACTCATCCTGTTACTGGATTTGTAACAGTTTATGGTCATTTAGAGCGCTTTAATTATGCTATAGGCAAATATGTTAAAGAGAAGCAATACAAAAGGAAAAGTTTTGATATAGAATTAATACCAAGACCTTACCAGTTCCCGGTAATGAACGGACAGATAATAGCATATTCAGGAAATACTGGCTCTTCAGGAGGACCGCACTTGCATTTTGAAATAAGGGATACAACCAATAATTTGTACAATCCCCTGTATTTTGGTTTTAAAGAAGTGAAAGATGATGTTCCGCCTCTTATAACCAAATTAGCAGTGAAACCTCTTGGAATTGATAGCAGGATAAACGGGGAATTTGGCAGATATGAAGCAAAAATAAGTGGCAAAAAAGGGCAATATTCTATCGTCCAACCGATCTTCATCAGAGGTTCTGCCGGAATTGAAATTGTAACAAATGACAAGCAGAACGGAACATCCAATCTGAATGGTGTGGCCTGTATGGAACTCCATCTTGATGGAAAAGAAATATTCCACTATAACATGGATAAATTTCCTCATGAAGAAAACCCTAACGTTAATATTCATTTGGATTATGAAATATTAAAAAGAAGAGGAACCTACTTTCAGAAATGCTATAAAGCAGACGGAAACAGACTACCAAACTATACCAATCATTTAAATGGTAAATTCTGGATATATGACACTTTAAAGCATACAGGAAAAATTATCATTTTTGATGCTTACCAAAACAAATCAACTCTTGATTTTGTCATTCAAGGCGGTGTACCTGACATACCATGCAAAATTGTTAATGTTAATAAACCAGTTTATTATGAATTACAGGAAAACTTCTTAAAAGTAGTTGTTAACGATAGAAAATTGTTGGATTCTGTTGGAGTGTTTAAAGTCGATGGTCATTCAGCTGAAAACAAATGTCAATATCAAAACTGCGGAAAAGCAATGTTCCTTTGGGATTTGAGAAACGGATTGCCGGAATCATTTAAAATCGGCAAGAACATTGAACAATTTTACTTTGCCAACAAGCTTATCCCAGATCAGGTGAGCAGGCATACAAACTCCATTTTAGATATTCACTTTCCAAAACAATCCATATTTGATACGCTTTACCTGAGATTTAAACCAGAATTTTCCCTTGCGAAAGATAGCAGCAGATTGAATTTTGAAGTACATGATCCTTATATGCCATTGTCATCCTATGTTTACCTATCTCTCAATACAAAAGGTTTACTTAGAAATACTGAGAAATATGCTGCATACAGTACAAGTTCAGGTTGCAAGTATTTAGGTGGAGTGACCAAAGATGGGATCATGGATTTCAAAACGAAAAATTTGGGTAAATTTTCAATTATCCGTGATGATAAAGCACCAGTAATTAAACTAACAAAGAAGAATAGCAAGGTTATTCAATTAATAGTAAGGGATAATCTCTCCGGAATAAGAACATTCAACGGGTATATTAATGGCCAATGGGTATTATTTTACTATGAACACAAAAAGAATTTGATATGGACAAACTCAGACCTTGCAAACATTCCATTAAAAGGCCAGTTATTAGTAGTAGTAGATGACTATTGTGGAAATGCCACTGAGTTCAGGACAGTTTTGAAGTAGTACTTAGTATTTGGTACTGAGAACATAGAGGAACACAACTTGCGCAGTAAAAACAAAATACTAAGTACTCAATACTAAAATATGAAAACAGGAGACAAAGCACCATCATTTATCAGTACCGACCAGGACGGAAAAGAAATCAGTTTGGAAGAATTCAGAGGAAAAAAACTTGCCATTTACTTTTATCCTAAAGATGATACTCCCGGATGTACAGAACAGGCTTGTAATCTTTCTGATAACTATGACGCTTTGAAAAAAGCCGGATACGAATTGATTGGGATAAGTGTGGACGATGAGAAAAGCCATCGGAAATTTGCTGATAAATTCAATTTGCCTTTCAGGCTGGTGGCGGATGTTGACAAGAAAATTGTGGAAGATTATGGCGTTTGGGTTGAGAAAAACATGTATGGCAAAACGTATATGGGCACAGCACGTAAAACTTTTATCATTGATGAAAATGGAGTTATATCCAATATCATTGAGAAAGTAAATACAAAAGAACACACTGCGCAGATTTTAGGTTAATGAAAATTTATACTAAAACCGGAGATAAAGGCTTCACTTCATTGATCGGGGGTAAAAAAGTATCCAAAGGGCACCTCAGAATTGAGGCTTACGGAAGCGTAGATGAACTAAACTCTTACATTGGTTTATTGGCCGCTTACACAATTAATGAACCTTACTCGGAATTTCTCACAAAACAACAACATAAATTATTCAATATTGGGTCTATCCTCGCTCTCGAGGAGGATACAGAAAGTAAAATTTCTTTGCCTGAAATTCAGGAGCAGGATGTTTTAATTATTGAAAGTGAAATAGATAAGTTGACGGAACTTTTACCGCCTCTTAAGAATTTCATATTGCCAGGAGGTCACAGGGAAGTTGCTTTTTGTCATATTGCCAGGTGTGTTTGCAGACGCGCCGAAAGAGAGGTGGTAAGGCTCAATGAGAATGTTCACATCGACGAAATTATCATACATTATCTAAACAGGCTTTCAGATTATCTTTTCGTACTAGCAAGGATAATGACCGTTAACCTTGGAAGCAATGAAATCATTTGGGTAAAATAGTTAAAAGGGGTAAAACCAATGACTTTAGTTAGGAATTATCAAGTTATTATCATTACTTCAGACTTCTTTTTGCTTGACAAAAAAGAAGCAAAAAGTCAAGGCTGTGGAATAAATGACTAAATTTCTTTACCTCACACGAAATCCTGCGAACAGGCAATGTCTTAATAACCAATTTATTAAGGCTATGGGAGGCAGTCTTTCTTTTGCCTTCGCTCATGAAGAAATTTTTAACGTCATTTCTTCCAAGGCCAAAGCATTAAAGATAGCGAGGTAGAGAAAATCGAAATTTAAAAAAAAAGCTATAAACTATTACTCAATTCATAATAAAAAAGCTCCTGACAAATCAGGAGCTTTTTTATTTAAATACTCATTGGAACATCCATAATAAGCAGTTCCGCATCAGGACTATTTGCTTTAATTGATATTTTTTCAACATCCCAAATACCAAAACCATCTCTGTTGCTGACCGGTTGCCCTTCGATAAGAAAATCACCTTTCAGAATAAAAGCATATACCCCGTTCCCAGCCTTTTTTACTTTATAATCTAAAGCAAAGTCCTTGTCAAATTTCCCTAAATGAAACCATGCATCCTGGTGAATCCATACTCCCGCATCATTAGGATCTGGGGAAAGGATTTGCTGAAGCTTATTATGCCTGTCTTCCAGGTTTAAAGTAATCTGATCGTAACGTGGTGCCACATTCTTCTTATTTGGAAAAACCCAAATCTGAAGAAATTTAACAGGCTGACCAGGATTCTTATTGTATTCGCTATGCTGAATGCCAGTTCCGGCACTTAATACCTGAATATCTCCATGCCTTATGACAGCAACATTATTCATACTGTCCTTATGTTCCAAATCACCTTCCAAAGGGATGGAGATGATTTCCATGTTGTCATGAGGATGTTTTCCGAATCCTTTTCCGCCATCAACAGTATCGTCATTCAACACACGGAGAACACCGAAATGCATCCTGTCTGGGTTGTAATAATTTGCGAAACTGAATGAATGATAACTATTTAACCATCCATGGTTTGCATGTCCACGTGTTTCTGCTTTATGAACAATTGTATTTTCCATGATCTTTGATTTTGAATTTGGTAAATGGTTGAATCCTACTATTTCTAACTCTTTTAATTCGTCAATGTCATTTTTAACCACATTGCCAAGAAGGGAGGAAGCCGCAAATATGCCGGTTCCCATTAACCCTTTCTGAAGAAATCCTTTTCTGTCCATTTTTTCCTCCTTGCTTTTGTTAAAACAAACTTCGACATTCCGGCTTCCGGAAACATTGAACTAGATTAAGAAATTCAGTTGTGAGTTGCGTAGTGTGTGATGAGTTGTGCGTAGAAAAAGCATGTGGTAAAATTTTGACAAAACCCATTCCTCGCTACTGGTCTTACATCGCATCACACATCACTCACCACACACCACTCAAAAACGTGTCATTTTAGCCCTCACTTTACTAAGAAACTCAGGTGATATGCCAAGATAAGATGCTATATAATGTTGAGCAACTCTCTGAGAGATATAGGGATAATGAATCAGAAATTCCTCGTACTTTTCCTGCGCACTTTTGGATATTGTATCAATCAACCTGTTTTGGGTGGCCGCTAGGTTTCGCTGAACCATAAGCCGGAAAACCCTTTCAAAGTATGGGATCTTTGTCAATAACTTGTCTTTAGAACTGGGATTAAGAATAAGAAATTCACAATCTTCCAGCGTTTCAATAAAAAGCTTTGATGGTATTTGGTTGTGAAAACTGTAAATATCACTCACCCACCAGTCTTCTGTTGCAAACTGAAGTGTAACTTCGAATCCGTTTGGATCTACATAAAAAGTTCTGGCACAACCCTTTACCACATAAGCTTCAAAATTGCATATTTCACCTTCCTGTAAAAGGAAAGACTTTTTTGGAACAGAACTATATTCCAAAATTGAATCAAAAAAATTTAATTCTTCTTCTGAAAAGGCATGGCAGCGACAAACGTATTCGTTTATCTTGTCATATTTAATTTCTAGCATGAGTATAGAATTGAGTCTTTAAACTAATTGGATGTTCATAACCCTTATGATGATCACATCCTGGCTAAAAACGTTCTCCAATTCAGTCTTATATTTTTTCCAATATATTTTTTCAAACTTTTCGGCCATGACCTCATATATTATAATATCATCCTTAACAGTCTTTTTATCATCTTCTTTCCACAAACCAATTGCCGGAGATCTTTGGTAAGCAGTTAGACCTCCAAAATCTTCTGTAATCTTTGCTTTTATCTTTTCAAATAAAGCTTCCTTGAATATTACTCCTTTAGAATTATATAAGGGTAAAAATATCTGAATCAGTTTCATTTATTAAATTTTCCTTTACTGAGAAGCTGGATCATTCTTTCCTTTTCATCAACAAGTTTGGAGAGCAATTCAATTTCCCTTTTTAAAGTGGAGGAATCTTCTTTGGGAGATGGATTGTATTGAAAATCCATATCCTTCATCAATAAAGGCACTTCTTTCTCCTTACAAATTCCAATACTGCTCAAAAACTCACAAAAA
>JACMRH010000165.1 GCA_014376535.1 Cytophagales bacterium
AAAGAATATAATATTAAGTGTGACTTTGAGTATAAAAAAGCGTTTTTGTATGCCGAAAATGAACAGCAGGTTAAAGATTTAGAGGAGATTTACGAAGGCTCCCGAAAAGTAGGTATTGATATAGAATATACAAACGAAATGCCCGTGCCTGTGCCATTTTTAAAAGCCCTTACTTTTGGGGAACAGGCCCAATTTCAACCCGCAAAATACTTGGTAGGAATCGCAAATGAATTTGAAAAACTAGATGGAATTATCTTGCACAATTGCAGGGTATTAAATAGAATAGACGAAGAAGAGGTTACTGTAGAAACACAAAGAGGAAACTACAAATGCAAAGACCTCATCTACGCAACCCATTTACCACCCGGAGTAAATCTTCTTCATTTTGAAAATACCCCATATAGAAGTTATGTGATAACAGCGAAACTTAAATCTGGAAATTACCCTGATGCTTTGGTTTACGATCTGCAAGAGCCCTACCATTATTACAGGACCTATTCTGAAGGAGAAGATAAATATTTGATTTTGGGAGGTGAAGACCACAAGACAGGTCATGAAGAAAACACCGAAAAGTTCTTCAGGAACCTTGAGGCTTATTTAAATAAATATTACGAAGTAGAAAATATTGTTCACCGTTGGTCTTCGCAATATTATGAACCAGCCGATGGCTTGCCTTACATTGGCCAAACTCCAGGTGTCACTAACCATGTTTTTGTTGCAACGGGTTTTAGTGGAAATGGTTTGACACTTGGCACTGTTTCAGCCTTAGTTCTATTTGACTTACTTACCAAAGGAAAATGTATATACGAATCCTTGTTTAAACCGTCCAGAATAAATGTAATGGCGAGCATCAATGACGTAGTAAAAGAAAATATTGATGTTGTTGAACACTTTATTGGAGATTGGTTGTCAGTTGAGAAAATTCCAACATTGTTAGATATAGCCATAGACGATGCCAAAGTTGTAAAATACGAAGGTAAAGCAGCAGCTATTTACCGGGATACTAAATCTCAAATCCATGCTGTTAATCCGGCTTGTACACATATAAAATGCTCTGTTTTATGGAATTCTTCTGAAAAATCATGGGATTGTCCTTGTCATGGTTCCAGATTCTCCTTTGATGGAGAAGTTTTGGTTGGACCTGCGAGAAAAAATCTGGAAGCTATTCAATTGGGTATATAAGATTTACAATCATTTGGTCTCAACAATAAATTGTTGAGACCAAATTCTTATTTGATGACTTAAATAAAGTTTTAGTTCCCCTTTTCTTATCCCACCTTTTCTATATTTCTTTTAATTTATAAACTGGATTTTTATATTTACACCGGTACAGTTAAAATATATGCCCTACTCCCATTCTGAAGACTATCTGTTGCAGGAAAATCCAAATCACATAGGCTGGATTGAAGTTATTTGTGGCTCAATGTTCTCTGGGAAAACAGAAGAACTTATCAGAAGAATAAACAGGGTTTTGATAGCAAAACAAACAGTTAAAATTTTTAAACCTGCTATTGATACACGATATCACAAATCAGACATAGTTTCTCATACTGAAAATAGTAAAGGAGGAATTGCAATTGAAAATGCTGCTGAAATAATAACCTATGTAAAACCCGGAGATATTATAGCAATTGATGAAGCCCAATTCTTTAATTCGGAAATTATAGATGTATGTCAGCATTTGGCGAATCAAAAACACCGTGTTATTGTTGCTGGGTTAGATACAGATTCCAAAGGAAGACCATTTGGGTTTATGCCACAATTAATGGCAATGGCAGAGTTTGTAAGTAAACTACATGCTATTTGTTCCGTATGTGGAAATATGGCCGCCTTTACTTATCGGACCGCTGAGGAAACAAGTTCCATCTTTATTGGAGCTAATGAAGCTTACGAAGCACGTTGTAGAAATTGTTTTAATAAGAAATAGATTAAAA
>JACMRH010000166.1 GCA_014376535.1 Cytophagales bacterium
TACTTGTACCTGTGAAAATGCTGTTGTTTTAAAAACAGATAGTAATACTAATATTAAATATTTAAACACAAGTTTTTTGTTAGTCAGATTTGAAATCATAGCATTTTTAACAAATACATATTACTAACAGAAACATAACGGATTATTGTTTATAAATTTTAATGATCTGATTTTTATTAGTATTGCTTATTTTAAGTAAATACATGCCTTGTGGTAAATCTTCCCCAACTTCTACAGATGCAAAAGCAACGCCTTTATCGACGAGCATTCCAGAAATGTTTGTTATTTGATATTCGAAATTACCTTTTGAAGTAATTGTGAATGAGTTCTGAAATGGATTTGGAAATGATTTTCCAATATCAGCTTTACATTCTTCTATGGAGGTGACGGTTGTGGTATTGCATTTCGATCTGAGATAGTCTCTTACAAGAATACCAGATGGTTTCAAAGCAGAGGCAGGCCAATTTCCTGTGGCTCCCGTTCCAGTTTTTAAGGCTGCAGATGTTTCGCCTAGATCAGCAGCAGACCAGTTACAATGTCCAATAGAGTTCTTTTCAAGAAAATCCCACCATAATTTAGATTCTGTCGCATCCAAAATTCCATTTCCACTTGCCTCGCAGGTTCCATATTCCGTTACAAAAAGGGCTATTCCTTTATTCATTGCGGCAGTAGCAGCATCTCTCAGCCATTGCTTGTGACTGGCGGCATAATAATGCAAAGTATATGCTATGTTTTTACCAACTATCGGATCAATTGCAGGATCTCCTACCTTTTGCGACCAGTTTGCTGTTCCACAAATTATGATATTATCAGGATCGTTTTTCCGGATCACATTGGCAATAGCCTGGTGATAAGGTTTAATCACGGTTGCCCAGGAAACTTGTAAAGGTTCATTCCATGTTTCGTATAGTATATTAGGTACGTTTGCGTATTTTTTTGAAACCTCTTCAAAAAAGCTTTCTGCCAAGGCAATGTTTGTATTTGCCGTATGGTCATGATAATCGACTATTACATAAATTCCGTTTGCGATACAGGCATCGATAACAGTAAAAATCTTTTGCTTCTCGTTTGGGTTGGTTGCCAATCCCCCACTGTTGACAGCCATGGCTGCACGTACAACACTTACACACCAGTCATCTTTCAACCATTTAATACAGGCTGCATTATAAAATGCCGGCTTCCACTGACTCCAATAGAGCGACATTCCACGTAATTGAACCGCATTCCCGTTTTTATCTACTATACGATTGCCTTTCACACTTAGCTGACCATATTTCTCTACTGGCGTTTGGGCCTGTACAACAATGCTAAGAATGAATAATCCTAAAAATAAAATTAAAACAAATGATATTGACTTGAGTTCAATTTTAAGCATTGTTATATCCGTTAGTTATTATCACTACATGCCAACCTGAAAAGAGTAAAGTCAAATCTGAATATATTTTAAATAAAATAGTGCTTTACTTGTGTGAGTAAGCTGGAGCATAATAAATTATGAGGAAGTGCTGACTTATATAAATCAGCTATAGATACAAGGACGGAGCACAA
>JACMRH010000167.1 GCA_014376535.1 Cytophagales bacterium
AATTTTTTTAGGGTCGTCCAGCTTGCCCTTTTTTAGATTAATCCAAATCTTTAATGATTTTTTGAGAATGGTTATATCGGAAATATTTTTTCCTTTTTTAAAAGCGATATAATCTTTCTTAGGTTGCACTTCAATACCATCACTTAGGTTAAGAATAGCAGTTTTAAATTTTCCGTATAATTCCTGTATATCGTCGGAAACTCTTTTCGTGTGATCTCCTTCCGTATAAACTTTAATTTCTTCCGTTACGGCTTTGAGTGTTTCTTTATTTTTAGTTAATGGCTTTATACTTTCAGCAGCATTTGACTTTTTTATAGGGCTGATGATGACTGTATCATTATCAAATTGCTTAACCTCCCACAATTCAATTGCTATGTCTTTAAAATTGGTTGCCTGCATTTGATTATCAGTAAAGTTAGTTGAAACAAAAGCTACCCTTGTCTGGCTCCAATCTACCTCTTCCCTTTTCAAATTTTGTTTCAGGCTTTCATTGTACTCTACAATAAAATCCGCTTTATTCTCCAGCATTAAACTTAGGTAGGTAAAGCCCTGGTCAACTACACTCATATTTTTGTCTCTCTTGTACTCAATGATTATAAATGCGCCGCTTTGTTTATCGAAAGCCAATGTATCTATCCGTTTGTTTTTTATTGTAAACTCACTTTTTACCAACTCCAAACCCATGATGGCTGATAGGTTTGCCTCAAAGACTTTCTGAATGTCTTTCTCCAGTTTGAAAGGTTTCTCTTTTACTTCTTTTAGTTTGCCGGTTTGGTTTGAGTATAGTATCATTTGTTGTGGATCATTTCTTATTTATTTTGACAATTCAGAAACTGTTGCTACCCTCTTATAAACAATGTCTTTAAACTCTTTAAAATGCTCCTTACCACATTTAATTTTCAACTTTTCACTACTTTTTAATTCCTGACCGGCACTCTTTGTCTCGGCTACGAAATATATTTTGCTTTCATTTTTAAATACAACTGCCCAATCGGGATTATATGTACCGATGGGTGTATTGATTTTAAACCAAAAAGGAAGCTTGAAATAAAACTCAACATTCTCACTGCTCTCGCAATCTTTTGCAAACTGACTTTCTACATCAGATTGCAATGGCATAAGGTTTTCGTAGATCGTTTTATCCGGATCGGTAATTGTATGGGTGAATTTGTCAACGTAAATTTCCAGTTCATTATCTTCAAACAATTTCATCTCATAAAGCTTCCCGCCAATTTTTTCATACGTAATTCCTTCAATCATTAATTCATAAAGCTGTTGCCTTATTGCAACCACTACGTTATCCATGAATAACTGTGGATTGATTAGTACTTCCCCAATGCGGCCTGACTTCTTTATGATTTCAAGTATTGTGGACCGGGTTAGTTCAGTCTTTGACTGAATGTATCCCAACATATCCGGCATTTCCACTAGAAAGCCGTAATCATCATTACCACTATCGCTAAGTAATTGCCCTTCTACACCTTCGTTTGTAATTACTACCCGTTTCTTATTGCTTCTGATAGACGGCTTTTTTGTTTCCGGCATTTCCTTTACCGCCTTTGCTGCAAATGTTATGAGCTCGGCTGTATCGTAATTAACACTATATTTTGTATGGAACTTTATCTTATCCCATATCTGTAAAAATTTAGGGTCGGCTTCAAAGCCTTTGCGAAGGTTTACTTTTTGTTTCTTGCCCTTGTCTTTAATTCTGCCAGTGAAATCTACTCCGCAATCCTGCTCAATTTCTTTTTGCAGGGCCTTTGCAAATTCATCGTAAGATTCATTGGCAACTACAGTAAGCCTGTTTATATTTCTATCAAATATCCGCTGGCCTTCCTGGTTTACACTGAGGCGAAGGCCCCGCCCTATTTCCTGCCGCTTTTTAATTTCAGATTTTGTTTCATTCAGTGTACATATCTGGAATACATTGGGATTGTCCCAACCTTCTCTTAATGCGGAGTGACTGAAAATAAAACGCAATGGTGTGTTTATATCCAGCAACCGTTCTTTATCCTGCATGATGAGTCTGTAAGTATCATCATCTGCCTGTGTTTCACCACCGGTGTCTTTTACCTTCCCTTTATTATCCTGCGAAAAATAGCCTTCGTGCAGATCTTCCACCCTATTAGGTATTAAATCTTTAAACACTGGTTTAGCAATTTCTTCCTGGTATATTTCTTCAAACCATTTGGCAAATCGGCCGGGAACCTTGTTACCATTTATATCATACTCCCGGTAGTTTTTTACTTTATCAATAAAAAACAGCGAAAGCACTTTAATGCCTTTGCTGCGAAACTGCTTTTCCTTTCTTAAATGCTCTTCCACCGTTTTACGGATCATGAATTTCATTACTTCGTCATTCATGCCACCCTGTGATTGGCCAACGCCTAATATAACACCATTGGTTAATTCTATTTGCTGGCTTCCAAAATCAATTTCGTAAATCTTTAACCCATCATAACGGTCATTACGGCCCGACAATTCAAACAAATCATTTTTTCTTGAATTGGCTGTAACGGTTTTTCTTTTTACACCATCGGCAGCGTTTACATCAATTTTTATTTTGGCTGTAATGCTGTTGCCCGACCTGTTGACGGATTCAACCTGTATGTAAGCACTATTAAAATCATTCTCACTTAATACCGAATCAACTTCTATCTGCTTTACCAAACCCAAATCATAAGCCTTTACGGGGTTAAGCGAATACATGAGGTTGTACAAACTAGTATGCGTAGCTGAATAGCGAAGTGTACAAACCGGATTCAGATTTTCAATAGCTCTTTTCCTGATCTCCGTTTCCATGTTTTGCGGTTCATCCACAATAACAATCGGGTTGGTGCTTTGAATAAACTCAATGGGTTTTTTGCCAGTGAGTTTATCATTTGTTTTATTGATAATATTTTCGTCTTTTGCAAACGAATCAATATTGATTACTAAAATATGGATAGCGCTGCCACTGGCAAAGCCCCGGAGGTTGGATACTTTCTTACTGTCATAAACTTCCGAATTTACGGGAACTTTATCATACAGTGTTTGAAAATGCTCCTGTGTGATCTGAAGGTTTTTTAAAACCCCTTCCCGGATGGCAACGGATGGAACAACGATAACAAACTTCTTAAATCCATATAGCTTATTCAACTCAAAAATGGTACGGAGGTACACATATGTTTTGCCCGTGCCTGTTTCCATCTCTATAGAAAAATTCATTCCTTCAAGGGCTTCTTTATCATTCTTAATTTCATTGGCTGTTTGGATTGTTTTTACATTCTCCCAAATCTGGTCCTCTGATAAAGTAAGCCTGTTGCCAAAACCGTTTTCGGAATGCAATGCACCTGCCTGCTTTACGCTGAACTCAAAATCGCCACCGCTCAAAGGCTGCCCTTCAAATATATCGGTGATGGATTTTATGGCATCCAACTGGTATTCCTGGTTACTATCGAAATGAAGTTTCATTAAATTGTTTTAAAATCTATTTCTGCATCTTTCATTTGCAGAACTGTATTTGTTTTCAACTGGTCATTGCCGGTAAATAGATTATCCAATGTGATAACCTTTTTTGGTTTGGCAGCAATGATTTGCTTAATGCTTTTATCATTTAATTTCTGCAATGCAATGATGAGTTCTCCATTTGCGATTGTATAATAGTTGCCTGTTTTTTCAACTTTATCTGTCAGCTGATACCCTGCTTTGAGCATCAACTCGTACAACATATTTTGCTCCGTGCTGTTGGCATGAACGGGATTGGTAAATGCTTCTAATTGCTGCATTAAGTTTTCTTCGTTTACATCGCCACTGCGCCATATTTTGAAATTAGAAGGAGTAAGTTTAAATACTTTGAACCCTAAATCCTGTTTCTCATTATCAAACATATCTGCTTTTTCTGCTTTCTCTTTTTCAATTTTCTTAATAACACTACGGATTCTTTCCTTTGATATATCTGCAATTGTCTTGTAGCCTGCTTTAAAAGCCTCCGAGGATTCTTCACAAACCTCAGGCAACTGAACAATTATAAATTTACGATTACCACTTTCTTTATTCATATTAATAACTGCATGTGCAGAAGAACCTGAACCACCAAAAAAGTCAAGTATTGTATCTTCTTCATTAGTGGTAAGACCAATTAAATCTTGTAACACTTCCGTATTTTTCGGGAAGTTGAAAACTCCTTTACCTACATATTCCTCTACTTCTAACGTTGCAGAGCGACCATCCCGATAAAATACAGAAGCGAAAGGTTCACTATCAATATCTTTCAAATAGCTTTTACGACAGGGAATTGTTGTTTCATCTTCGCCAAAGTGTATCAATTGGGGAGTTGCCTCTAATGCTTCCTTTGTTCTATTTTCATCCCATCTCCAACCAGTTGATGGTTTTTTACATGGTTTCCCGTTTACTGGATGGATAATATCATATCGAGGTCTTGATGTTCTGCCATCATCGGGGCCTGCAAAATTATCCGGGAAGTATAAGCCTCTATCATCGGAATATCTATAGTGTTTATGATTAACTCTTACATCATTTTTTGGAAGGTTTTTATACCAATTTTGCATTGCTGCTGAAATCAGTAAATGATTACTCCCAAATTGTTCTTTGAAAGATTCATATTGTGCTAAAACCTCATCAGCACCATCTTTTTTAATCCTCCAAATTCCCTTTTCGATTGAATAGAGTTTATTTTTTGCATAAACAAGAATGTACTCATGAATTGAAGCAATTAATTTTGCATCACCTTTTTTTGATTTTTGCCATACTATTTGCGCTACAAAATTCTCCTCACCAAAAATCTCATTCATGATTAGCCTCAAATTGTGTACTTCATTATCATCAATGTGTACGAATATCACTCCATCATCTTTCAATAAATTTTTAGCAAGAAACAGGCGAGGATACATCATGCTCAACCAACTGCTATGATAATGGCCGCTATCCTTACTATTTTTTCTAAACATACCTTCTTTCATCAGGTAGCCTTCGCTGTCTTTTTCGCCAATGCGTTTCTGGTATTCGTCTTTAGTTTCTTTAAAACTATCAGGATAAATAAAGCTGTCATTACCCGTATTATAAGGAGGGTCAATTTCTATACACTTTATTTTATTGTAATAACTTTTCTGCAATACTTTCAACACTTCGAGGTTTTCCCCTTCAATAAAAATATTTTCTGTTGTATCAAAGTTTATTGATTCATCGGGCAACGGTTTTAGTGTTGCAGTAGTGGGCACCTGCAATACTTTAAAGGCATCGGATTTACCTGCCCAATTAAGTACATATCTTTCGTTGGCAAAATTGATATCGTCACTGAAAGTGGCTTTCAGTTTTTCCCAATCGAGCTTACCTTCTGTAAACAGGTTGGGGAATTGCTCTTTCAGTTTTGCCAGGTGATCCTGTTCTATATTTAATGATTCTCCGTTCATTATTGCTTTTTAATTTTTTTAGAAACAGATTTTAATGCTTCGTCCGCATTGTCTTCGTTTTTAATTACATCATAAACCTGGTCTGCTAACCAAAGTGTTAGCAATTCTTCTTTACTGACTTTTAATATTTTGGCTAAAATGATAATCTTTTCTTTCTTAATTGGCCTTTCCCCACGTTCAATTTTGCTAATGATAGATGTGTCCACATCCAGTTTTGAGGCTACCTGGCGTAAAAGCAATTGTTGCTTAATACGTAGTTCCCTTATCTTATCACCAAATTGTGTTGCCATTGTAAATATATTGTCTTGACAATTATTGGCAAATATAACTATACCAAAAGAAAGTACAATACTCTAAAGTGGTAATAGCGGATTTGAGGAAACAGAGGATTTGAGGAAGGCCTCACTCCGGCCTTCTCCTGAAACAGAGGGTATGAATCCTCATTTCCTTAAATCCTCAAAATAGTATTATTGGGCATTTGATGCGGTGGAGTAAATATAGCAATCAAAAGAGGGGCTTTGGAGGATGCCTGCGGTAACAAAATCTTTTATGTACCGCTGTGCTGTTTTATCTGGAATGTTCCACTTTAAGCCTATGGCAACATAGGTTTGCCGGTTAAAAGTAGCAGGCAGATTTTCTAAGAATATTTCTTTGCGGTTTTTGGGTTTAGCCTGGTGGTTTTCCTGTGCTATTTGGGTATAAACATAGCTACTGTGTTTGAGCAATACTGAAATCATTTTTAAGGTATTATCAAAATCAATATCCTCACAGATAAGTGTAGTTGGTACTTCACCGGATTCCATCATTCTTAGTGCCGTAAAAATCATCATTATGCGAAAGGCCGTTAAGCCTAACCGCCTTACTGAAGCTATATAATCTTCCTGGTGTATGGCGAAGTAAAACACTTGTATTTGCTCAAAGAATTGGTTGAATTGAATTTGCTGACTGGTAGTAAGTGTAAATTGAATTTCGGGGGATGATTGTAATATTTGATAAAGGTTGTAAAATTCTTTCCCTAATTTTTCAAAATGTATATCCAGCCCATTTTCTGTTTTAGAAGCAAACACATCTTTCCAAACCAATTTCATGTTCATACAGTAAAACATGAAGCGGCTGAATAAGCCGTTTTCTGCATTGGGTATCAATACCTGAATTTGCCGGGGGGTGCCTGAAAGCAAAGCTGATAAGCAAGGCCGGTCTATTTCTACATATTCTTTGTCGGTTCTGCGATAATATGAAATAGGCTCGTGTTGAAAAGACTGGCGAAAGCCATCGCTGAAATCGCCATAATCGCTTTTGAAAGATTTGGAAAGTGTATCGCCTTCGGTTTCAAAAATGATCCCTCTCTTATCACTGTCATTAAGAATTTCTAAAAAGCCTGTAGCACTGTTATTGGCCGGAATAAACAACATTTTTTGTGGTGGTTTATTTGGTTTTTCAATGGTTCTGTCCGTTGTTTTGTTGGCGTTGTAATCCATCATTTCTACATCGTAGTGCTTTTTTAATATTTTGGCTTGTTCTCTTAATGCCAGGTGTATTGGCTCTATTAATTTTCGGCAATGGATTAATACGCCTTTGCCACCTGATGCTTTTGCAGAAATGAAAATGAACAGATTGGCATTAACAGGATTGTCACCATACTTGCCAATGACTGTAGGAAATGCTACACTCAACGTGACCAATGAACCCAACAATAAAATATCCCGTTCTTCTTTGGTGGTGGATACCTGTGTAATTTGCTGTAAAAAATGC
>JACMRH010000168.1 GCA_014376535.1 Cytophagales bacterium
AGCTTGCGGCTTACTAATTGGCTTCTCCAACTCGCCAATAGAGGACTTGCACCTCCAAGGATATTTTGTACTTTCGTACAAGAGCGCCCATACTGGGCGCACACACAGTGTTTAAGCAAACCAGGGCTGTATTGGTTGGTGCAGGTTCAGGCGGGTCACCTACATTATTTCGGGTGATAGTGAACTGGTTTTAACTCCCTGGTTTTCTTAAACACCTGTTAGTGGCTATTTTAAAAATGATAATAACCGACATAATTAATAATTTCGAAACGAATAGTACGACAAGTGATATAACCTTTTAGGAAAAGGCAACAAGTCGACAAATATTTGATTTTGAGGAGTCTATGGGAATTAAACTTCCACAAGACTTAAAATCATTTTATATGTTTTGTAAGGATTTGAATCCGAAGAAGACATGTTTAGGATTATACTTTTGGAAGAAATAATTGAGAACAAAAAGGACTATAAACCCAATCAATTTTTTATAGCTGAGATAATATGGTAACTCTATTATGGATTGATGTTTATTGAACTTCTAAAGTCAGAGTACAATATGAATAGAGATAAAAAAGCCTCCCAAAAGGAGGCTCAATTATATTTGGTGAATTTTAGGTTAGATTCGTTAATTCTCTTTCATCGCCTATTCCTTTTCTAGCATAATATCTTGAGTTACATTTCAATAATTGCAACCATATATTTTGAACAATTCCAAGACAAACTGCTGACCAAAAGATGTGAATGTGCTGAATAGTATTTAAAATTCTAAACTATTGAACCACTAACTTTCTTAATAACTGGCTGTTATCGGCAGATATTTTAACAAAATAGATTCCTGCTTGTAAACCAGTCACATCCAATTCAATTGTATTCTGGTTAATATTTCTTTGATTTATTTTAGTTTCTATCCCTTCAGAATCAATGACCTCTATTTTAGAAATATTGTCGGTTTTTACTGTTACAATACCATTTGCAGGATTTGGAGCAATTGAGGTTTCAATTAAGCCCTCATTGTCATCAATATTTAACACTGTACTTCGGTATTGGAAAAATAAATCATCCAGCCAGATAGATGATTGCCCGGATTTATTGGCTTTTTTAAGATTTGCTGAAAATACAGTTATTAATACTGAGTCTACTATTAATGAATTACTAGAATAAATAAAGTCAGATGAGAAATCTGTAAAATTGGGTTTGGTTTTATCAATTAAAAAAAATGCGTTTCCTACAACACTTTTTAGTTTTGTTAAAGGGTCAACATGGATAGCTGACGCCATTATTCCAATTGAATCTTTAAACCCTTTCAACGAGGCTTTGTAGAAGCCGTCTAAGGACATTGGTCTGTTTTTTACCTTAATTGTAGTCGTTGCAACCGGCTCTATAGAACTACCAGTTAGGATTAAATTATCTGGGATTCTCACCTGGAGGCTAAAATTCCCTTTATAATTTTCTGTTGATTTAATAACTGGATTTTCTATACCTAAAGTAGTAGCGGTTTTATTAGCCGTTATCCAATTTTCAGGTTCTTGATAGTTGACAGTCCCTATTGCTGGTAAAACAATTGTTTTTGTAGTCCAGGCTTCAAAACCGTTGTTTGGGATAGATTGGGAAAATCCGCTGATTGATGAGGTTAAAATAAATAGGTTTAGTAGGTTTTTTTTCATAATATTTTGATTTAGAATTCATTATCAAAATATAATGCCGAATTGTATTATTGAGGTGTATTTGTAGAATTATATTTAAATATTGATATATAAAACTACATTAATCCATTTTTGAAACTCACGAATATTCAATTGATCTGTTGCAAAATGGATTCAAAAATTATCAATTGCTTCTGGAACGCTTGAAGATTGTTTTGAAATATTGCTTGAAAGGATGCAAAACCGTTGATAATTCCTTGACATAGAAACTATCACTTGCGTGGTTTTGAAATTTAAGCAGAATGATATAATCTTGAATAGTTTTAGTGGCTATTCAATGCCTATATTTGAAGATTTAAATACCATTTGTAATGATAAAAAGCTATAATAAATTACTTGAAGGAAATAGGAAATGGGCTACTGATCAGGTTGCAAATGATCCTGATTTTTTCAAGAGAATGATTTTGGTTCAAAAGCCGGATTATTTATGGATTGGTTGTTCTGATAGTAGGGTACCGGCAGAGTCCGTTACTGGCGCTACTCCAGGTGAGATATTTGTTCATAGAAATATTGCAAATCTGGTTGTTCATACAGATTTAAATTTGCTAAGTGTGTTAGAGTTTGCAGTTAAAGTATTAAAAGTAAGGCACATCATTCTTTGCGGACATTATGGCTGTGGTGGTGTTAAATCTTCACTCGAAAATATATCCTATGGTTATGTGGATAATTGGCTAAGAAATATAAAAGAGATATATGTGCGCCATGCAGAAGAATTAGACCATATAACTGATTTGGAAGCAAAGGTGGACCGCCTGGTAGAAATTAATGTAATTGAACAGGTTAAAAATCTATGCAAAACTAAAATTGTTCAAAAAGCCCTGGATGAAAAAGTATTACAGGTACACGGTTGGGTATATAACATGCAAAATGGCCGGATTAAAGACCTTAATGACATTGACGATCCTCTTCAGGATGTCCATCCGATTTTTAAATATGAAAGGAATTGAGGAGAAATCCAGAAAATTGCTGGCTACTTTTATTAAGAATTCTTAAAAAAAGGAGCTGATTGACTTATCAATCAGCTCCTTTAAATTTTATTTTAAAACATTTAGCTCTCAATAAACAGATTGAGAGCAAGATTACGCCATTTCTTCTACGTTCAACAAAGAATTATCCTTTCTTTCCAATTTTGATATACCCATAAGATACTCATCGACAGACCTTGCACATTCCCTGCCTTCAGATATGGCCCAAACAACAAGTGATTGTCCTCTTCTCATATCGCCAGCTGCAAAAATTTTAGGATTTGAAGTTTGATATTTTGTAGTGTTCGCTTTCACGTTTCCACGTTCATCGAAATCAAGTCCCATATCGTTTAACATACCATCTTGTTGTGGATGTAAGAATCCTGCAGCAATTAAAACCAAACTTGCAGGAACAATTCTTTCAGAACCAGCCTTCTCAACAAATTTTGGCATTTTTCCATCTACTCCAGCTTCCCACTCTAATTCAACCAGTTTAAGACCAGTTAAATTACCACTAGAATCTCCAACAAATTCTTTAGTTTGAATAGACCAACTACGTTCTCCGCCTTCTTCATGAGAAGAAGATGTACGTAAAACCATAGGCCAGTTTGGCCATGGCATACTTGTAGTTCTATCGGTTGGAGGTTTTGGCAATAATTCTATTTGTGTAACAGATTTTGCTCCATGTCTGTGTGATGTTCCTACACAGTCCGCACCAGTGTCTCCACCTCCGATAACCAATACATCTTGGCCTGTCGCCCAAAGATCTTTTCCTTCCTGAGCGGCTTTTCCGGCAACACGTCTGTTTTGTTGAGGAAGAAATTCCATTGCAAAATGTACACCTTTTAGCTCACGTCCTTTAATAGGAATATCACGGGGAATAGTTGATCCACCAGCTAAAACAACCGCATCGAAATCTTTCACAAGTTGGTTAGTTTTAACATTTACACCAACATTGGCATTGGTTTTAAATATCACACCTTCCTGCATCATTAAATCTACACGTCGTTGAATAACCCATTTTTCTAATTTAAAATCCGGGATTCCATATCGTAAAAGACCACCAATCTCATCGTCCCTTTCGAAAACGGTTACAAGATGGCCGGCAGAATTTAATTGAGCGGCAGCAGCTAATCCAGCAGGGCCTGAACCGATTACTGCAATTTTTTTGCCTGTTCTATGCTCCGGAATATGAGGAACTACATATCCTTTTTTAAAAGCTATTTCTATTATATTTTTTTCTATTTCTTCAATTGTAACCGGCGCCTGATTTATACCTAATACACAGGAAGCCTCACAAGGTGCAGGACAAATGCGACCAGTAAATTCTGGAAAATTATTAGTTGAGCTTAAAATGCGATAAGCTTCTTCATAATCCTTTTCATAAACGGCATCGTTAAATTCCGGTATGATATTGCCAAGTGGACAACCACTGTGGCAAAATGGAACACCGCAATCCATACAACGAGCAGCCTGATTGTTAAGAACAGTTTCAGGCATTTCCTGTATGAATTCGTTGTATCCTTGAACCCTTATTTTTGGATCTATTTTTTTAGGGTTCTCTCTTGTAAATTCCAGAAATCCAGTTGGCTTACCCATTGATAGCTACTTCTTTTTGTTCAGTTTTAAGTTTTCTTTTCATCATCACCGCTTTGTAATCTCTAGGCATAACCTTCACAAAGTGAGCGAGTTCCATATTGAAATCTGTCAGAATTTTCTGAGCCACTTCACTACGGGTGAAATTTGAGTGGTTTTGTATTAATTCCTTAAGAATTTTGGCATCATCATCTTCAATGATATCAAAATCAACCATTTCCATATTGCAACGGCTTTTTAGCTTTTTATCCGGATCGTAAACAAAGGCAATTCCTCCACTCATTCCTGCAGCAAAGTTCCGGCCTGTTTCACCAAGGATCACAACGATCCCCCCAGTCATGTATTCACAACCATGGTCGCCAATTCCTTCTACAACCGCTTTAACACCAGAATTCCGAACGCAGAACCTTTCTCCTGCCATTCCCCTGATATAAGCCTCACCAGATGTTGCCCCATAGAAACTAACGTTTCCTACAATGCTGTTTTCACTTGGATTAAACTTAGCAGCCCTGTCTGGATAAATTATAAGCTTTGCACCTGAAAGTCCTTTTCCAAAGTAATCATTTGCATCGCCTTCAACCTCCATTTTTAAGCCAGGTGCACCAAAAGCGGCAAAGCTTTGTCCGGCTGTTCCTCTGAATTTAAAGTGAATAGTGTCTTCAGGCAATCCATCTGCACCATGGGCCTTTGTAATTTCATTAGATAGGATTGTTCCAGCTGCACGGTTAATGTTTTCAATATTGAATTCACCTGTAACTTTAACTTTATTATCTAAAGCAGGTTTAGCTGCATCTAGTAGTGTAAAATCCAACGCACCATCTAATCCATGGTCCTGATCTTCTGTTCTGAAGATGCCTACACCTTCTTCAACGGCAGGTTTAAATAATAATCCTGTAAGATCTATGTTTTTATGTTTCCAATGAGTGATATCGTCACGTTTTCTAAGTCTGTCAGACTGGCCAACCATTTCCTGAACAGTTCTGAAACCCAGTTCAGCCATAGTTTCACGAAGATCTTCTGCAAGGAATGTGAAGAAATTTACCACAGCATCAACATCATGGTTGAAGCGTTTTCTTAAATCCTCATTTTGAGTAGCAATTCCAACAGGACAAGTATTTAAATGACACTTACGCATCATAATACAACCTTCAACAATCAAAGCGCCTGTTGCAACACCCCATTCTTCTGCTCCTAATAAAGTAGCTACAGCAAGGTCTTTCCCTGTACGAAGCAAACCATCTGTTTGTACAGTTATACGGCTCCTTAATTTATTTCTTACCAGAGTTTGGTGTGTTTCAGCTAATCCAAGTTCCCACGGCAAACCAGCATGACGTATTGAAGATAAAGGAGATGCTCCGGTGCCACCATCATGTCCGGCAATAAGAACTACATCAGATTTTGCTTTTGCAACCCCTGAAGCAATAGTTCCTACACCCGCTTCGGAAACCAGTTTTACACTGATTCTTGCAGCACGGTTTGAGTTTTTAAGGTCAAAAATCAGCTGTGCTAAATCTTCAATTGAATAAATATCGTGATGGGGTGGGGGAGAAATCAATCCAACACCGGGTGTTGAATGTCTTACTCTTCCAATCCATTCATCTACTTTATGGCCAGGTAGTTGTCCACCTTCACCAGGCTTAGCACCCTGGGCCATTTTTATTTGTAATTCGTCAGCATTGGTCAGGTAATTGATGGTTACCCCAAAACGTCCTGAAGCTACTTGTTTGATAGCAGAACGCATGGAATCGCCATTTGCCAAAGGCGTGTAACGAATTTCATCTTCACCACCTTCACCTGTATTGCTTTTAGCGCCTAAGCGGTTCATCGCAATAGCCAAAGTCGTATGTGCTTCATAAGATATTGACCCAAAAGACATTGCACCTGTAGCAAAACGCTTTACGATGCTTTCAACAGGCTCTACTTCATTTAAAGGGACCGGGTTTCCAGGAACAAAATCAAGGAGACTCCTTAATGTACTTGCCCTTTTTGACTGGTCGTTTATTACTTTAGTGAACTTCTTGAATATCGGATAATTTTTGGTCTTGGTAGAATATTGAAGCAAGTGAATTGATTCAGGGTTCATCAAGTGAAACTCACCTTTGCGTTTCCACTGATATACTCCACCTACAGGAAGTTGTTTTACTGGTACAGGTACTTCCGGGTAAGTAAGTTTGTGTTTCATCAATGCCTCTTTGGCAATACAATCCAAACTTAAACCACCAATTCGTGAAACTGTTCCTGTAAAATATTTGTCTATAACAGGTTTATCAATACCTAAAGCTTCAAAAATCTGAGCTCCCTGGTAAGATTGTAAAGTTGAAATTCCCATTTTAGAGAAGATTTTCAACAATCCTTTTCCTATCGCTTTGATGAAATTGTAAGTCAATTTCTCATCAGTAAAGCTTTCATCGATAATTCCCTGACGTTTCAATCCATAAAGAGATTCAAATGCCATATAAGGGTTTATTGCTGAAGCACCAAAGCCTATTAATGATGCAAAATGATGTGTTTCCCAAGCATCTCCACATTCTATGATAATGCCTACTCGACCTCTCTGTCCTGATCGGATCAAGTGATGGTGAACGGCTGAAGTCACCAATAAAGAAGGAATAGGTGCATGATCTGAATCTACACCTCTGTCAGATAGCAAAATGATCTCAAATCCATCCTCTACAGCATCTGATGCGTATCTGCAAACTCTTTCAAGAGCTTTTTCTAATGATCCAGCTTTTCCGTCAACCTTAAATATTGACTGAATTGTTTTTGTCTGAAAATGTTGATGATCGACAGACCTGATTCTTTCCAGGTCCTTATTTGTTAATATGGGCTGATCTAATGCAAGTAAGTGGCAATGTTCACCGGATTCATCCAGCAAATTACTTGCCCCGCCAACATAGCTAACCAATGACATAACCAGTCTTTCCCTGATAGGGTCAATTGGTGGATTAGTTACTTGTGCAAAAAGTTGTTTAAAATAAGATGATAAATGCTGTGCCTGGTCAGATAGGATAGCCAGAGGAGTATCTTGTCCCATGGAACCCAAGGGTTCTTCGCCTGCTTCACCTATTGGCTGAAGCACCATCCTTACATCCTCTTTTGTAAATCCAAAAACCATTTGCTTATTCAGCAACCGGTCATCATCCAATGGTTTAAATTCTACCATTGGTTCTGGAAGGTCTTTTACATTTATTTTGTTTTTGCGTAACCACTCTGCATAAGGCCTTCTAGAGCAGATTTCTTCCTTCACTTCTTCATCGCTCACAATTCTACCTTTTTCAAGGTCAACTATGAACATTTTACCTGGTTGCAAACGACCTTTTAAGACTACTTTAGCTGGATCAATATGTGGTAAAACACCTGTTTCAGATGCCATTACTACATAATCATCATCAGTAACCAAATATCTGGATGGACGGAGTCCATTTCTATCGAGTGTAGCGCCAATTAAAACACCATCTGTGAATGAGATTGAAGCAGGTCCGTCCCAAGGCTCCATTATTGAAGCGTGATATTCGTAAAATGCTTTTTTCAATTCAGACATTGCCTCATTTCCATCCCAAGCCTCAGGAACCAGCATCATCATTACATGAGGCAATGATCTCCCTGCAAGAGTCAAAATTTCAATGGCATTGTCTAACATCGCTGAATCTGATTGCCCTGGTGTATTTACCGGGAAAACCATATCTAACTCTTCCTTAGTGAAAAACTTCGATTCGAAGAAAAACTCCTGAACCTTTAACCAGTTCACATTTCCCTTAACAGTATTTATCTCACCATTGTGTGCGATATACCTGAAAGGTTGGGCAAGTTTCCAGGAAGGAAATGTATTTGTTGAGAACCTGGAATGAACAACAGCTAAAGCCGATTCAATTTTAACGTCACTTAAATCAGGATAATAATGTTTAACCTGAGAAGTGGTTAACATTCCTTTGTAGGTGATCGTTTTGTATGAAAATGAAACAATATAAAACTGATCTCCGATTCCTGTGATAGATTCGTTGATAAGTCTTGAAGTGTAATTTCTTATTATATAAAGCTTGCGTTCAAACACCAACGGATCTGTTATAGATTCCGGGCATTCTACAAAAACCTGCTCAACTGATGGTTCTGCTGCTAAAGCTGAAGGTCCGATCTCTCCATTAAAAGTAGGTACTTTTCTATAGCCAAGTAATTTAATACCAAGCTTTTCAATTGTACGATTAAGGATTTTTCTGCAATCTTCCTTCATTTTTTCGTCCTTTGGAAAGAATACCATTCCAACACCATAACGACCAAATGAAGGTAGTTTTATTCCAGACTTTATGCATTCGTCCACAAAGAATTCATGGGGCATCTGGAAAAGGATTCCAGCACCATCCCCAGTGTTTCCTTCACATCCGCATGCACCGCGATGTTCCATTCTTTCGAGCATCTGAATAGCGTCCTTCACAATGTTATGTGACTTTCTGCCTTTCATGTTTGCTACAAAACCAATCCCGCAAGCATCGTGCTCAAATTCGGGATCATACAAGCCATTTTTTTGAAGTATTTCTGACATCACTGAATCCTTTCTTGATTAAGTATTTGTGGATATAAACTCTTAATGTTGCAGATTACGGAGTATAAAATCAACCGTAATTGTAAATATAACAATTATGAGGGAAAATTTAATACTGGATTTACAAAAAACTTGTTAAAAAACTTATTGAAAACCACATTCTTAGAAGGGTTCAAAAAAAAATATTTTATGTACAATAAAAATGTGTTTTTTCTACGAAAGTCTGGTAGTAATACTAGAAATAAAGCATTGTCATAGGCAATTTGGACCTGATAGATTTTTGAGATTTTTTATCAAACAGATTTCCCACCAGATTTAATGTTTTTAGTTTTTTCAACTGATAAATTTCTACTGGAAGAGTATTTAATTTATTCATTGATAAGTCCAGACTTTCTAAATCGGTACACAAAGCAATTTCTGCCGGAAGTTCTTTTAATTGATTTGACCTGATGTAAAGTTTCAGAAGGTGTTTTAACCGTCCAATTTCAACAGGCAGAGCGGTCAATTCATTTTTATTCAAATTTAGTTCTTCTAAAAACAGGAGTTTTTCAATGCTAGGATTAATTGTCTGTAATTTATTGCTGCTTAAATCAAGTTCTATCAATGATTTAAAATTAGACAATTGGTCTGGTGTTTCCGTAAACTTGTTGTTAAATAAATTAAGCTTTACCAGATTTATGAGTGTTAAACTTTCCTTTGGTAATGAGGTAAGGATTTTAGAACTAAGATCAGCGCAAAACACTATTTCCGGCTCGTGAACCGCCTTTTGTAAGGTAAAACAATCGCCATCGCAATTTCCTTTAAGTAAAAGAGCTGCCTCCTGTAAACCTAAATTCAGAGCCTGAATAAGATCAAAACAAAATTCATTATTCAAAAATCCCATTTTTTCTGAAAAGGAAAGTTTTGCTTTAGCCCTTTGCAAATAGGCATTTCCAAAATCCGGACGAAGAGAAATGGCCATTGTGTAATCACTTATGGCTTTTATATATTCGCTTTTTTCGTGGTGCTTCTTGCCACTTTCAAAAAAGGAATCTGCATCAGGCTGAGATATGAATGCAGATAATAGGATGAAAAGTCCTGTAAATACAAATGCAAACTTCAGAAACCTCATTTTTAAACACTTTTTAATCTATACGTGTTTTATAATTTTTTGATGTGGCTGATTAAACATTTAGCATTAGATCTTCAATTTCTTCAATTTCCACAGGAATATTTGCCATCAAGTCAATATTGCCACTATCTGTTATTAAAATGTTGTTTTCTAACCTTATCCCAATTCCTTCTTCTTTCAAATAAAGGCCTGGTTCACATGTTAAAAGCATTCCTGGTTTCATCATTCCCCTCATAATTCCTACATCATGCACATCTAAACCTAAAAAATGGGAAACACCATGCATAAAGTATTTCCGATAAAGAGGTTGATTTTCAAGTTGTTTAGCTACTTCTTCAGACTTCAGAATTCCTATAAGCAATAATTCTTCTTCAGCTTTCTGGCCAACAAGCTTGGTGTATTCTTCAAAATCAGTCCCAGGTTTTAGTAGAGTGATTGCATACCGCATCATTCTTAAAACTGCATTATATACATCTTTTTGTCGATTGGTGAATTTGCCGTTTACAGGCAAAACCCTGGTTAAATCGGACTTGTAATTGTTATATTCTGCAGCAACATCTAATAGAACAATTTCGCCGTACAAACATTGTTTATGATTGCTTATATAGTGCAGGACACAAGAATCTGCTCCAGAAGCAATAATAGGTTGATAGGCAAATCCTTTAGAACCGTTTTTGATGAATTCATGAGAAAATTCTGCCTCAAGTTCATACTCAAAAACTCCAGGTTTTAAAAATTTAGCTGCTCGTTCAAAACCAGATTTAGTAATGGAACAAGCCTTTTCAATTTGTTTAATTTCAGCTTCGTATTTTATGGACCTTAAATTAAGTAGAATAGGAGCTAACCGTTTGTATTCGTGTAGGGGAAAATGTTCTTTACACCAGGTTAAAAACACATCATCACGGTTTTTTACAATATTATCAGCTCGTCTGTGTTCATTAGAGTTAATGTAAATGATATCAGCATCATATACCAGACTTTTAAAGACCCTTTCAAATTCGGAATGCCAAACCACAGTTTCTATTCCGGAAACATCTCTTGCCTGTTCTTTGCTAAGTTTATGTCCTTCCCAGGTAAGTACATGTTCATCAGCATATCTGATAAACAATATTTCTTTAAACTTTTCATTTGGCGCATCTGGAAAAAGCAACAATGTTGTGTCTTCCTGGTTGATACCTGTCAAATAAAAAATATCGCTGTTCTGAACAAATGGCATAGATCCATCTGCATTTGTTGGCATTTGATAATTTGAATTAATTACCGAAATGGATTTTGCAGCTTGCTTTTCAGTAATATGTTTTCTGTTGTTTTTATAGAATTCTGGATCAACCAAAAAATTGCGCATAGAGATAATTAACAATCAAATATAATCACCTATCAGTTAAACGCATAAAAAAAGGGATTGTCAGTTAAGACAATCCCTTTTTTTATGTATTTAAAAAAAACTTAGTCAGCTATTACTTTAACAGCTACAGTTGTTTTTACTTCTTTATGAAGGTCAATATGCGCGATGTAATCACCGATAGTTTTAACCTCGTCTTTGAACGCGATTTTCTTTCTGTCTACATCAATTCCTTTTGCTTTAAGAGCATCAGAAACCTGAATAGACGTGATTTTACCAAATATTTTACCTGTTTCACCAACTTTCGTAGCAATTTCTAAAGTAAGTGCAGAGATTTTAGCTGCAACATCTTCAGCTTCTTTTTTGATCCGGTCAGCTTTGTGTGCCGCCTGTTTCAGGTTTTCTGCTGCTACTTTTTTAGTGCTGTCTGTTGCGATCACTCCCATTCCCTGAGGAATAAGGTAGTTACGTCCATAACCTGATTTTACATCCACGATATCGTTTTTGTAACCAAGTCCTTTAATGTCTTCTTTTAATATAATTTCCATGATGGTGCGAAGATTATTTTAAATTATCGGCTACGAATGGAAGAACGGCGATATGACGGGCACGTTTAACTGCCTGTGCCACTTTTCTTTGGTATTTAGCACTTGTGCCGGTAAGCCTCCTTGGAAGGATCTTTCCTTGCTCATTGATAAATTTCAAAAGGAACACCGGATCTTTGTAGTCGATGTACTTAATGCCACTTTTTTTGAAGCGACAATATTTTTTTCTCAGTTCGGTTTTCTGAACTGATTCATTTACGAGGGTCATGCTGTGATTTTTGATGATTTTCTGGTTTTTTCGATTTTAGGGAATC
>JACMRH010000169.1 GCA_014376535.1 Cytophagales bacterium
TAATTTGATAACCTATCCTTAACATCAGGCTTCCATGTTAGGATCAGGTAATAGTTATTTTTGCGGTCTATTGGAAAAACGTATCCGCATTATGTTCAGCAAATTGAAATGTTTTGGGCTTCTTTTAATATTATGGTCAACATTGGCCTTTTCGCAGGAGAGAGGTAAAATAGCTGGTAAAATAGAAGATTCCGGTACAGCTGAAGAGTTAATTGGGGTCGCTGTTGGTATTAAAGGAACATCTGCTGGAACTTCGTCTGACATTGAGGGTAACTATGTTTTATTGGCAGATTCTGGTGTTTATACATTATTGGTCAGTTATGTGGGTTATAAAACAAAAGAAATTACCGGTGTAATTGTGGTGCCAGGACAGGTTACAAGTTTGAACCTTACAATGGAAGAATCAATTTTAGAGACTGAGGAAGTTGTAATTACAGCGGAGTTCAAAAAAGAATCAGTTAATGCTTTAATGTTGGAAAGAAAGAATGCAGTATCAGTCTCAGATGGTATTTCTGCGGATTTAATTAGAAAAACACCAGATAGAAATACATCAGATATATTAAAAAGGATTAGTGGAGCAAGTATTCAAGATAACAAATTTGCTATTATACGTGGTCTAAATGAAAGATATAACTCCGCATTTATAAATAACGCACCGCTTCCAAGTTCAGAGCCGGATCGCAAAGCTTTTGCCTTTGATATTTTTCCAGCGAACATGGTAGAGAGCATGAACATATATAAAACAGCTACACCAGACCTTCCTGCTGATTTTGCAGGTGGAGTTATTAAAATTAAAACAAAAGATATTCCTGACGAAAATTTTGCCAATCTAAGCTTTGGGATACGGCAGAATACAATTTCTACTTTTAAGGAAGGACAAACATACGATGGTGGAAAAACTGATTGGTTAGGGTTGGATGATGGTTCACGAAAACTTCCTTCAGACTTCCCTTCAAAAGAGGAGTTAACTTCCGATATCAGCGCTTTAAACCTTGGAGATAACGCTAAGGATGAAATACAAGCTCAGGCTGCAAGGAATTCAAGAGATGGGGCCCAAAAATTTAAAAACAATTGGGATATATATAAGGTGCCAAAGCTAAATCCAGGAACTAATGCCCAGTTTATTGTTGGAAGACGAATCCGTAACAAATTAGGAATTATAGTTTCAGCGTCATATCTCAGAAACTTAAGAAATATAGAAGGGAGATATAGGGAATATAATGATTCGAAAGAAATTGAATTAGACTTCAAAGATCGTATTACAAATGACGAAGTCATGTGGGGAGGCATAGCTAATATCTCATATAAGATCAGCGAAAACCATAAGGTCTCGTTTAAAAACACATATAATGTAAACTCACTTGATCAGTCTATAATTCGGGAAGGACAAGATTATATCTCATCTAACAACAAATTCAGAATTTACAACACCAACTTCGTACAAAACAGATTTAATTCACATCAGGTTGCAGGAGAACATTTTATTCCTTCTGGAAAATTTAAACTAGAATGGGTTGGAGGCTTTAGTGAAGTATACAGACAAGTTCCGGATTATAAGATTTTGAGTTATGCGAAAGCAAGTAATGCCGGCGATGATGTTAAATATACTGCAAGCATTCAGGGTGATCCTAAAACAGCAGGAAGATTTTTTTCTTCAATGAAAGAAGACATAAAAAGTTTTTCCATAGATATTTCTAAACCTTTACCAACTTTTGGACCTGTTAAAACTGAAATAAAAGTTGGAACTTTTATTCAGGAAAGAAGTAGAAAGTTTGTCGCAAGACAATTTGCTTATGACAGGTTTAAGGCCGGGAGTGCTTTTGATAAAAAATATAAGGGTAATGACTCTATACTTGCATTGTCGCCAGATAAGATATTTGATAATTCAAATATGGACTTTGAATACAATTCGAGTAAAAACTTACCAGAAGGTTTTACAAAAGTCCAGGATCCGAACGACCCATTAGGTGAAAAGTATGTTCTTTATAACGCATCAACAGGAGAATACAAAGATATACCAGAGAAATGGATTGGCACTTACACAATTGATGAAGTAACAGATAAACAGAATCAATACATTGCAGGATCCAGTTTGCGCGCTTTGTATTTTATGTTTGACAATAAAATAACGAAATATTGTAGATTGACATGGGGCTTAAGATATGAATCTTTTAATCAGCGACTGAATACTGAATTTCCACAGGAGAGCAGAATTATCGCCTTGAATACTCTCAAAGAAGATTTCTTACCTTCTGTTAATTTTACGATTAATCCTATTCAAAAACTAAATTTTAGACTTGCATATTACGAAACTGTTAACAGGCCTGAATACAGAGAATTAGCCCCTTTTGCATTCTATGATATAGCTATAAATCGAACAGTTATTGGAAATGATTCTCTTAAAAGAGCCAGTATCAGAAACTATGATGCTAGGGCTGAATTTTTCCCCGGAGCTGGTCAAGTTATATCTGTAACTTATTTCTATAAAGACTTTACAAACCCTATTGAAAGATATCAACGACCAGATGCAGGCGGAATATTTATTGAGTTTGATAATGCCTCAAAGGGTTATGTAAATGGGATAGAGTTTGACATCAGACAGAACCTGCAATTTTTATCTAACAGCACCAAATTTTTATCCAGGATCACCTTATTCGGGAACTTATCATTAATAAAATCTAGTGTGATACCCAATCCGAAAAAAGCTCAGTTTACAGGTGGTTCAAGACCTCTTCAGGGGCAATCTGATTACCTGATCAATGCTGGTGTAAACTATGAAGACGAAGAGCATGGTATATCCTTAGCCTTAATGACAAACAGAGTAGGAAGAAGAATTGCTTATGTTGGTAATTCTGATGAACCTCATATATGGGAAAATCCCAGGACTATTCTTGATTTTCAGATAGCTAAGTCATTCTACAAAAAGCACTGTGAAGCTAAGATCAACATTGGCGATATTCTTGCCCAAAGATTGTACTTCTACCAGGATTTAGATGGTAATAAAAAATTCAACGATGATAAAGACGGTGTAATTTTCGATTATTTATATGGTACAAATATCACATATTCATTGAGTTACAAATTCTAAAAATTTCCAATATTATTTAAAAGTTAAATAATTGTTAGGTTACTGATTTTGGTATTTTAACCAAAGCAAGTTCCTTAATTTTGCTTAAAGATTATCTATTATGAAAAAAATTTTATTATCTGTTGCCCTATTGGCAATAAAACTCACTTCTAGCGCCCAATTAGTAGAAACTAATTACAGAGGAGCATTTGAACCTGGCAGTACAACTCTTTGGACTCAAGGTTGGGCAAGCTGGACAGCCCAAAATAATGATTACAAACCGACAACAGACAATCTGCCTCTAGTTATCAACACCAACACAACATTATCAAAGGATAAAGTTTATAGCATGGTTGGTTACACTTATGTTAAATCTGGAACAATTTTAACAATAGAAGCTGGTACAGTAATTAGATCAACTGGCGAAAATGCTCTTATTATTGAAAGAGGTGCAAAAATTTATGCAAATGGTACTAAAGATCTTCCGATTGTGTTTACTTCTAACAGCGCTCCTGGCTCTAGAAAAGCAGGAGATTGGGGTGGAGTTATCATTTGTGGAGCAGCTAGACACAATTTATCAACCGGTGCTGATGCGAAAGTTGAAGGTAACATTACAGCATTTTATGGTAATTCTGATGATAATGACAGTTCAGGCGTTTTCAGATATGTTAGGATAGAATTTCCAGGACAGCCTCAAAAGGATATTCCAAACTCTGAATTAAATGGTTTGACTTTAGCTGGTGTTGGTTCACGCACTAAATTAGAATATATCCAGGTGATTAATTCTGGGGACGATTCTTTCGAATGGTTTGGCGGAACTGTAAATGCAAAATATCTTGTTGCATTAGGTGGTATTGATGACGATTTTGATACTGATAACGGTTATAGGGGTACTGTACAATTTGCAGTCTCTCAAAGAAATCCTGGTTCTGCTGACCAAGCTGGAAGCTCAAATGGATTCGAGTCGGATAACGATGCTAGCGGTTCATTTAATACACCGATTACTCAACCACTTTTTTCAAATATTACTATTGTAGGTCCTAAAAATTTCGGGACAATTGTACCAGATGCAAAATTTGGGGATGCGGCATTAATAAGAAGAAACTCTGCGTGTTCTATTATAAACTCTATTCTTATAGGTTACACGGAATCTGGTCTTTCTCTTGATGGAAAACGTACAATTGGTAATTTATTAAGTGGAAAATTAATATTTCAAAACAATTATCTATCTAACAATACTTTAGAGACAGGGGCTACAACTTTCAGAGTTAGAGGAACTTCAGACACAATTGTAAACGGGAGTAGCATAACCTCAAGCACTGCTTTAGAAACTTTTGCGTTGAATTCTGTTAACAATAATGTGATTGATACTGATGTAAAAGGTCATCTTGTAAATCCACAAACTTTTATTGCTGCAAATGTGGATTTTCGTCCAACTGATGGAAGTCAATTATTAGCTGTAGAAGAGGATAAATTATCTTCTAATGAAATGGTAATTTTCCCAAATCCAGCTTCTAACAATTTCGAAATTGCTCTATACAACTCTTTGACAAATAGTATTGTAACTATTCAGAATGCAGTAGGCGCAGTCGTAGCAACTCAGCACGCTGAAAGCAACACTTCTAGATTTGATATTTCTAACCTGACTAACGGTTTATATATCGTTTCAGTAAGAAACGGAAACAATGTGATCAACAAAACACTTGTAATCAACAAGTAATTTTTTAGAATTTATTTTTCAAGGCCATATCCTTATTGGAATATGGCCTTTTTGGTTATTTAAATGTTTATTAATGATTTCTTAATACAATTCATTAACTGGTATGTATTAGCAATCATATTCTATATTAGATTTACTTTTTATAATATTTAAGATCAAACTCTATTATGAATCTAAGAACTAGTTTTCTGTCATGCCTCTTATTATTTTATGCTTTAAATACCTCTGCACAAACATGGAATGGTGCTGATCCGATTTATACTAACTCAAATGTGGGTATTGGTTTGCTTCTCAACCGAACTTGAGCGATAAATTAGTAGTAAATGGCACAATAAGATTACAAAATGCAGGGACTATTTCTTACCGTCCTACAACAAATAGTGATGGTGGAAGTGATTATCTAGTCATTTCTGGGCAAAATGTCCAAGGGAATCAAGAATTTGGTGGATCCATTGAATTAATAGGAGGTCATGGGAATGCAAATAATACAGGAATCTATTCAGGAGGCTTTATTAACATCAAAGGTGGTAGTAGCAGTGAAGACATTAACGGAGGGAATGTAACAATTGATGGGGGAAACGGAGTTAAAACAGGATTTTTACTATTACAATCTTTCTCCGACGGATTTGTGGGTATTGGCACCAATCGTCCCTCTTCTAAACTCCATGTTGTTGGGAACTCTATCTTTAATGGAAATATTAAAATTCTAAACGCTGGTAATATAAAGTATGAAAGAGTGGAAGATGCATCAAAGCTAGAAATTTCAGGCGAGGATGGGCCAGAATATGGTGCTATGATTTCTATTATAGGTGGGGCTGGTACTGAATTGGATTCTTACGGTGGAAATGTAAGTATAAATGGAGGAACTGGTAAATATGCAGGAAATACTTTATTACAATCGAACTATGGGAAAGTAGGGATTGGTACAAATAATCCTCTTGATGGGCAAAAACTTCATGTTATTGGCAATTCTTATTTTCAAGGTAATATACTTATTGGTTCATTTAACCCTACTTCACTTTCTATCCTAGAAGTTGGCAAGGCCAGCAAAACATATTTTATTGATGAGGCCGCACAAATTGGAATTGGATGGAATGCTTTCAAAGAAGGTGCAACCTGGAAATATTCTAATGCCACTACACCGGTAAGTAGAATTGGCTATTTTGAGAATGGATTGAATTTTAGTATCGCTAAAACAGGTGTTATTGGTTCAACAATTACGTGGAATAATGTAATACAGGCTACCTACAATACATCTAATGTGCTTGAAACTCGAATTGGTGATAAAGACTGTAGAACATTTATTGATGGCTATTTGAGTGTTGGTGGTATTCTTCCAGCGAAAATGCCTGCCGGATATTCCCTGGCTGTTGCAAAAGGTATTTTAACAGAAAAGATAAAAGTAGCAACTGTACCAAGTGCGGAATGGAAAGATTTTGTTTTTGATGAAGGATATAATCTGATGTCTCTACAGGATGTGGAGAGTTTTATAAAAGACTATAGACATTTACCGGAAGTTCCTTCTTCCTCCGACGTTGAGAAAAATGGATATGAACTCATAAAGATGGATGCTACATTACTACAAAAGCTAGAAGAAATGACTTTGTATGTAATTGAATTACAGAAAAGAATTAAGATTTTGGAGGAGAGCAAGTGATTTTTAATTTTTATACAGTTAACGCATTAATACCTAATAATAATCAAATAAGTACTTATAGAATCTGCGATCCAGAAATTGCCTACGATTACATGTTCGAAATAGAAAATAGGCGTGTACTCAAAATCTTAATATATAAATTATGGTACAATTCAATACACTTTGGCAAAATCATCCAGGTTGGACAGAGCCTTGCAATTTTGACCACCAATGCGCAATAAGAATGGGGATTGCATTACAAAAATCTAATGTGGATCTTAAGTCTTTCCATGGCGCAAGATGTTGGGATGGGCATACACCCAGGCATATACTAAGGGCACAGGAACTTGCAGATTGGATAAACATAAAAGAGCATTACTTCGGTACACGTTCTACTTATAACAATGTAACTCACTCTAACTTTAGTAGTAACTGACCATATAGATTTATGGGATGGCAACACTATGAGAGTTGGTGATTCTTCTTATTTTTCTTTAGGGAAGCAGATTTGGTTCTGGGAATTAAGTTAATTGATATGAAAATTCCTCAACTAATATGGTTTTTAATTTTAATAATTATTCAACAATCATGTTTACATAAAGATAAAAATGTGACCGATAGTTATTATGTGGCCTCTACTAATTTTGAACTCATCCATGAAGGAGATTCTGCTTATCTCTGCTATGAAAGGGAGGGCGTTGAAAAAAGGTTAAAATTAAATATAGCACCGCCATGTTATTTCATGAGGAGAAATGGAAAGGTTCAAGATTATTATTTTATTGACGTAGAAGCTCAGCATGTAATGTTAGTAACCAATACAGTTGCCACAAAAGCAAAAAAGGAATACTTTGGAATGGTAAACGGTGAAGAGTGTGGCAATAAGGCTCAAGGAATAATATTAGAATGGGAAAAAGTAATAATTAGCAAAAAGATTTTTTCAGGAAATATTTACTGCAAAGACATAGGCCTTGACAATCTCATGTTTTGGGGAATAGCGCATCCTGAAAATTAGAAAACTATGTTTAATTTGCTATACAAGAAATTCTAGTTCCACTATACTGAAAAAGTAGAAACTGCCAAGGTTGCAGGTAATGAATGGGAAATTTTATAGGTTTTACAAACTGAAATCTTTACAGGAAGTCGTAAATTGTCCAGGATTTCCTTCTTCATCTGATGTTGAGCTAAATGGTTATGAACTGGTTAAGATGATCAACTTTGCTTCAGAAGCTGGAAGAGATTACTTTTCGGAAAATTGAATTGCAAAAGAGGATCAAGATTTTAGAGGAAAGAAAATGATGTTTTGTAAGTTTAAAAAAGTGATAAATAAGAAAAACTAATTTTTAGAATTTTACCTTTTATAAAAAACATACTCAACAGAAACTATCCCATTATTCCCCGATTCTTTGGCAAAAGTTAGCAGAACAAAGCCTTTTTCCTTCAAATATCTGAGCATGGCTATTTCTGATTTAGAATCATAAGGATCCCAGGCTTGTTTATTGGTTTTGATGATTTTGCTTAGATCCTCAGTTGAATCTGGTTCGTAAACTGCTTTATATTCATACTGGTTACCAATCCTTTTTAGTTTCACTATTGCAAATTGTCCTTTTTGCTTTTTTTCATCTACCTGAGAAAATGAGTTTATTGTTGCTAGTAAAACAAGTAAAATTGGAAAAATGCCTGATAAGTGTTTCATGAATTGTTTAATTATTAATCAGTAATAAGGAATCTCCCCAGGTTTATCTACAGAAAACTGCCTGAACTGTAAATCATATGTCCTAACCGGATTGAATTTAAAAACCGAATACCCAACTCCTGGAATTTCCGGATAAAAACCAAAAGTGAATTGGAAGGTATTGAATACCAGAAGCTCATTCCTGAATTGGACTCCCAGAGCAAAAACCGGGAATGGCTGATTTTTAATAAAAAGATTGTTTTCTGTTCCCACCATTCCCATCCCTACATACATGACAGGAGCAAACGAAAATCCTAAAACCTGGTATGGTAAATATAATTGTGTTTGCAGGTAAACTATAAACTTATTTGTTCCTACAAGGGTAGGACTGGAAAATCCCCGCAAACCACTTTCATTGTTAATAGAAATAATTTCATTGAAACCTCTGTTCATTCCATAAGTTGACTCACTAACGAGGAACTGTCGCCATTTCCATCTTCCAATATTTATTAAACTGGTGAATGTCCCAAAACCTATCCTAGTTACAGCCTGTTCCATTACACTTTGATTAAAATAGCTGCCAGACTCCAAATAGGCATTAACATATATCAGGTTTGGTAGATGGCCATTGAATACACACCTGATGCCACCGTATGTTCTGTTAGTACCCAAGGGCCTGTTTTGGACCCCTGTAATCAAGGAAAGCAAAAAACCAGTGGGAACGTCTTCCGTTGTTCCAAACCGGTAAATGTATTTGTCTTTGTAATATTGTCGTTGAGATAAGGAAAAACTTGTAAAATAAGTGTCTGTTGTTTGGAAAGTAAGGAACTTGTCTTTTGTAAAGTCAATAGTGCTTTTATAATCCTGGTGATAATAACGGGCTGCCACAATAAACCGGGTTCCTCTTTTAGAACTTTCTTTTGATTTAAAAACAGGGAAACTCCAACCATTCCAAACATCAGTATTTGTATAGTTTAATGTTACAGGTTCTACCAGAGAATCAGACACTTTAAGTACAGTAGGAATAATAAAATTGCTAAGATCTGCACCACCGGCCCAACGTGTAAGTGGAGAATAAAATGGCCTGAAAAGCGCTACTCCTTTATTTTGATTTTGTATATCAGTATTATAAAAGCCTAAGGCTGTAATAAATGTATTTCTGATATAGGGTACAACATAAGTTCCTTTATAATAAATAGGAGATTCTAAAGTAGGCTCTTTTTTATAAGCAGATTGTTCTACTGATTGACCGAAACCCAGAAAATTCTCATCTTTTAAACCAATAGTCCAGGGGCCTCCATAATTATATGTGGGTGATAATGACCAACGGTCCTGGGTTCTGATATAAACATTTACACTATCGCCGGTAGGAGCAGCTGGCTCAACCCTGATGATGGCATCATGAATATAAGCGGAGGTACGGATAATCCTTTCTGATTCTTTTACTTTGAAATGGTCCAGGCTATCTCCTCTTTTGAATAGAAGATGGTTCCTTATGGTAAAACGTTTTGATTTTATGTGTGCAAGGTTTGCAGCTCTTTCTGCAAAGTTTTCCGGTTTTCTTAACGTATCGGTAATGCTGTATCCGGATGGGTCTAAGCTGGTTATAAAAACATTTTTTATTATTCTGCCATCATAATCACTCATGTCTATGATGCGAACTGTTTTTCGTTTCCTTATTTCATTCGTCTTTTTGGGGCTTTGAATTTTTTTGGCTGTAGTGTCTTCTGTCGGAGATTTATAGGTAAAAACTGATTTATACGCTTCGTAGATCCACCTGTTTCTTTTTGATAATTTTTCTATTTTTTTGTAGAGGTACAATGAATCTCTTTTTGTCTTTTCTTTGGTAACACTATCAACCTGCGCTATTGTGCTGAAACAAAAAAGAAAAATAATTGCGAATGATATTCTCATTTGCTAATTGAGTAAGATGATAAAAATACGGATGCGGCCCGCAATATTATTGCAGGCCGCATACATTTAATTTTCTGATATGTCTTGTTTAAATCCTCGCCCCATTCCCTCTGATAACATTGAACAAAACTGCAATAATTGCAAGCACCAACAAAATGTGGATAATACCTCCAGCACTGTAAGCAAAGAATCCAACCGCCCATCCTATCAATAAGATAACAGCGATAATGTAAAGAATTGAGTTCATTTTTTAATGATTTAAAGTTTAAAATTCTGAAAGTTTTTAAAAATTATCATGCCATCATATGCGGGTATTAGTGGGTACTTCTATCACTTCCTTAATGCCATTTTTTCTTCTGATCAATCTGTTTTCTTGACCTAAGAGGAACCCATACGATTTTAAAGTTTCCATTTGGTCGAACATTACTTTAAACATCCCGGTCACCGGAATAGATAAAATCATTCCAATAATTCCCCAAACTTTTGCTCCCATTAATAATGCAATAGTGGCAGCAAGAGGATTTATACTTACACTGGATCCCACCACTTTAGGGGTAATGAAATTATTGTCAAGAAACTGGACGACCACACAAACCCCTGCAGCACCGGCAGCATACCATAAACTATCTTTTGTAAGCAATGCTATCGCGATAGGGAAAACACTCCCAACCAATACCCCGATGTAAGGAACAATATTTAAAAAGGCGGCCAAAGCTGCAAACAACAATGCATGCTTTAAACCTAAAGCGAGAAAACCTATTGAATTTAAAATTGATAAAATAAGAATGTCTAATAATATTCCTTTCAGATATTGTTGAGACACTATACAAACTTTTGCAATAGTAAAGTTTAGTTTGCGTTTTAACCTTGGCTCCACTAGGCTGTACATAAAGGTTAAAATTTTCTCTTTATAATATGTGATGAGGAAAATATAAATAGGGATAAGTGCAAGATTTGCAATTAATGTACCAGTTGTGGACAAGGCCTTCATTATATAATTGCTGGTATTAGCGGTAAACTCATTTATTTTATGGTCTACCCATAAAGTCTGGTCCTGCTGACTGTAATCATATCGGTTTTCTATGTGATGTTGCAACTCGATGTATTTCAGGTGGAACTGAGTTTTTAATTCAGGCAAATCAGCGTGTAATGAAAGCAGCTGATAAGCGAAAAAGCAAAGGATAATGGATATAATAAAAATGGCCAGCAAAATGCTTATAACAATCGCAATCCATTTTGGGAATCTTTTTTTTTGTAAATAATTAGAAATAGGAATGAGCATAAAACTCAGGAACATGGCGATGAAAAACGTCATGAGAATGTCGCTACCATAATCCAAAATAATGTAACCACCTATGATTGCAATGAAAATATGGCTAATTTTCATGTATGCAGGTATCTTAAAGCCCTTATTGGGCAAAAGATCAAGGGGTGTTGCTGGCATTGTTTTTTTAATCTGAGCTAAAAGTATATGATTTCCATAAAAAAATATGCCGTAGAATTCTGGCATCTTGTTGTTGGGGCCGGCAAAGAGTTTAGTAATGATAATGCTATGAAACTCAGTGCATCTTTATCTTACTATACTATCTTTTCCCTTGCTCCCATGTTGCTGGTGATTATAGCTGTTTGCGGGATATTTTTTGGCAGAGATGCCGTTCAGGGAGAAATATACAGCCGGATAGATAATTGGGTTGGTTCAGATGCGGCACTGCAAATTCAAAGCATGTTGAAAAGTGCTCAACATTCACAGCAAAGCTGGATTGCTGCTACATTGGGGGTAATCACATTAATTATCGGGGCAACAGGGGTTTTTATTGAAATCCAGGATTCTATAAATTATATATGGTCCATAAAGGCTAAACCTAAGCGTGGCTGGGTAAAGTTTATTGTGAACAGGGCTATCTCATTCTCTCTGATATTGAGTGTAGGTTTTTTAATGTTGGTTTCTCTTACCATTAATACTGTCCTTGATTTGATGTTTGATAAAATTGAAAACATTTTCCCGTTTTCGGTATATGTGTTCTATCTTTTTAACCTGGCTATTGTCCTGGTGGTTATTACTCTTCTTTTTTCTATCATCTTTAAAATTCTTCCTGATGGTGAGCCCAAATGGAGAGATGCAATTGCAGGAGCAGCATTTACAGCAATACTATTTATGTTAGGGAAGTTTTTGATCGGTTATTATTTAGCTAAAAGTAATATTGCCACAACTTATGGTTCTTCAAGTGCAATTGTCATCATCCTTCTGTGGATCTATTACTCCTCAGTTATATTATATTTTGGTGCGGAATTTACCAAAGTTTACGCTCTAAGATATGGACGGCCAATCAAACCATACAGGTATGCTGTTACAATAGAAAAGAGGGAGATCGTTATTACTCAGGAGAAAGCTTTCAAGGAAATTGAAAAAGTTGTTGAACTCCCTAAAGAAACAAAGGCTATTTAATGGGGATTTTCAAGACAATATTACGGATTTTATTAAAAGCACTTTTATGGATTTTGTGCCTGTTTGTGCTGCTCTTTGGTTTGGTATGGATTGTCCTCAAAGTGCCGAAAGTACAAAATTACATTGTTTCTAAAGCGACTACGTTTGTGAGTGGCAAAACTCACACTAAAGTGGTATTGGATAAAATTGACATTGGTTTTCCTAAATCAATTTTGTTGCAGGGCCTTTTTTTGGATGATCTGAATAAAGATACACTTGTTTACATTAAACAATTGGAAGTTGACATAGACATGCTGGCCTTAATTCAAAAAAAGGTGGATGTTAATTACATTGGTCTTGAAGGACTTAATGGTAATCTTGTTAGAGACAAACAAACCAGGAATTTCAATTTCCAATTTTTGTTGGATGCATTTTCAAAAAAGGAAAAAGCAAAGGTAAAAGTGGAAGATACTACTGCCTCACCTTGGGGAATTGATGCTAGAAAATTTGAACTGAAAGATTGCAGATTCTCTTTAAATGACTCAGTTGGAGGTATCTATCTTCAGTCTTCAGTTCCAACCCTTTTAATCAACATAGAGAAGGTTGACTTAGAGAAAAAATCATTGGAAGTTACTGATTTGGTTGTTTCGGGGGTTATTGTAAAATTCTCGAAAGGCATTTCTATAATTCCTGATACAGGAAAGCCAGGCACAACACCCTGGAAGGATTTGATTGTTGAGAACCTGGAAGTAAACAATACAGGATTTTCATTTTCTGACGCTGTACAACACACAGCAATTTCATCTAAAGTTGGTCATCTGAAACTTGAAAATGTAAACCTGGACCTTTTTCAGCAAATTATCAGGGCCAAAAACCTGGAACTGGCCCATTCCAATGGAGAAATAATTCTTACAAAAGATACGGTTGAAACCAGATTGAAAAATTCCGTTTCTGCTTCAATAAAAAAAAGGAACTGGTTAATTGAAGTACAGAATCTAGAACTTGATAGCAATAATTTCAAACTGGATTTTGCCAATGTCCCCAGGTCCAAAAAGGGAATGGACTATAACCACTTGAACCTAACCGGGCTTAGTGCTGACATTCAAAATATTTATGTAAATGGCTCCTCGCTGAGATCTCAAATTAATAAACTGGAAGTACAGGAACAAAGTGGTTTTGGAGTGCGGTCTATGAAAGCTTCGTTTGAGATGGACTCAACGCATGCCAACCTGGATGGATTCGAAATAGTAACAAACAGGTCACGTATCGGGAAAAAGGTGAACATTTCTTATTCTTCAATAAATAAGATTGTTGATGATGGGCAGGTCAAAATATCTCTTGTAGATAATATTCTTTCTGTAGAAGACTTGCTTGTATTTGCCCCACAGCTTGAAAAAAATAAGTTTATAGCGAAGAATACAAAGCAGTTAGTAAAGTTAAATCTTGAAGCAGAGGGTACTTTGAAAAACTTATTGCTAAGTAAACTTTATCTGACAACGGGGAACTCTACGATAATAGATGTTTCCGGGCGAATAAAAGATCTTCGGGATCCAAAAAAGCTTGCAATGGATTTGAAAATTGGCCGGATTCAATCAGGAAATGGAGATTTAAAACTTTTATTGCCTGACAGCCTCATTCCTAAATCAATATCAATTCCTCCTGTATTTATTGTGAAAGGAAGGCATAAGGGTGGTATTTCCAGCTTCCTAACGAATGTTTCACTTCAAACATCATATGGAAATGCGCTGATTGTATCTGATATTAAAAATGTACAAAGCGATTCACCACTTTATAATTTAAAATTAACAACTCAACGCCTAAATCTGGGCAAATTACTTAAACAACCTATGCTTGGTCCATTGACTGGGGATTTTAAATTAAAGGGAACAGGATTTAAAAAAGAGAAAGCAACAGCTGAACTGGAACTAGCGGTGAAATCAGTAACTCTACAGAATTACGCATATAAAAACATCAATTCAAAAATTGATTATTCAAAAGGCCTTGCAGATATATTAACAGAAATAAATGACAGCAATCTTGCTTTGACATTGTCTGGAAAAGCAAATATCATTGAAGGAAAAGAAGCTTATAATTTAGCCTTTAAACTTAAAGGAATTGATCTATATGGACTTAAACTCACAAAAGAGCATATACAGGTAAGCGCCCAGGTAGATGCAGATTTTAAAGGAGATGCAAGGGATAATTTTCAGGGCGATATGGCTGTGAGAAATATTATGGTGATCAAAAAAAATAAAGAATACAGGCTTGATTCTCTTATTGTTGCTTCAGTAAATAAGCCTGGGTCCAGCTCATTGAATATGACAAGTACCTTGCTTTCAGCAAAGTTCAACGGAAATATAGACCTTCTCGTGGTAGCTTCCGCAGTAGAAAATCATTTAAATAAATATTTCAATTCAGGCCCTAAACCACCAAATAAACCTACGCAGCCTCAAAACTTTGATTTTGAGGTAAAAATAAACGAAGATCCTTTTATTCGTGAAGTCTTGTTTCCATCTCTAAATAATTACAATGCAGTGACAATTAAAGGTGCATTTGACAGTCAACAGGACATTTTAAATTTAGCCTTAACAGCTCCATTGATTGAATACGGAAAACATCAAATCAAGGATTTTAGAGCCAATATCATATCAGACAAGCAAAAACTCAACTACGATTTTGGCCTTTCCAATTACACAAGTGGATCTTTTCAATTATCTCCAACATCTTTCAATGGTTCAGTTGCTGATAATAAAATTTTAATGAATTTATTAATTGCAGATAAGAAAAATGGCAGTAAGCTGGCATTGCAATCTCTGTTAGCCAGGAATGGTCAGTATTATCGATATTCATTGCTTCCGGATGGTTTCAAAATTATGGACCATTCATGGGTTGTGGATGTAGATAATTACATTGAGTTTGGCAAGAAACATTTGTACGTACATAAATTTACTTTGAGCAATGGTAAGGAATCTATTAATGCTAATTCAAGCAGTAATACCAGAGATGCCGATTTGCTTTTAAACATTAAAGATTTTCAGCTAAAAACGTTATCACAGATAATGGAACAAAAGGATTCTTTGTTTAAAGGCACTGTGAACGGAACAATTACGCTGAAAGACTATCAGCAAAAACCAGCTTTTACTTCAGATTTGAAATTAACAGACCTTCAATATAAAACATCTAAAGTTGGCGATCTGGCAATAAAAGCTGGTAATATAAATTCTGCGAAATACAACGTAAACGCTGTCTTGAGTGGTATGGGCAATAATGTGGTTTTAGCTGGTTACTATAATCCTTTGGATACAGCACATGCGCTGGATTTTACTGCTGATATAAACGCATTACAACTTTCCTCCTTAGAATCCTTCACAAGTGGGAACATACGAAAGAGTTCAGGGTTTATCACAGGCAATTTTAAAATTGAAGGAAATACCGTTGATCCTAAAATAGATGGAAAACTCAATTTTTTAGAAGCTAAAACAAATGTGAAATTCCTGAACCAAACATTGTATATGCAAAATGAGTCCATCAGTTTTTCGAAAACCGGCTTGCATTTTAATTCTTTCCATATCAGAGATACTTTGAATAATATGGCAACTGTGGAAGGCGATGTGAAAATGCATCAATTTAAAGATATCCATTTTGACATGCAGGTTACTTCCGACAAATTCATGGTGCTGAACACCACAGCCATTGACAATAAGTTGTTTTATGGGAAAGTAATACTGGACAGTGATATCAAAATAAAAGGTACACCTGATCTTCCTAAAATTACCGCTTATATAAATGTAGCTAACGGAAGCAGGTTTACTTTTGCTGTTCCTGAATCAAAGCTTTCAGTGGATAGGGGTGAAGGGGTTGTAGTGTTTCTTTATGATCCTGAAAATCTTCATCCTATTATGTTGAGAAGAGAAAAGCGGGCTCCAAATTCTAAAGTTTTAAAAGGAATGGATCTGACAGCACATGTTAAAGTCCATTCAGGTTCAACTTTAAAAATTTTAGTCGACCCTGCCTCAGGCGATTCACTTGTTGTAAAAGGAGATGCGGACCTAAATCTTGGCATTGATCCTAGCGGAAAAACCAGTTTATCAGGTATTTATACTATTTCCAGTGGTAAGTACAAGGCTTTTATTGAAGGCATCACAACAAAAGAATTTTTCCTTGTAAAAGGAAGTAAGATTGTATGGAGCGGAGATCCTTTAGATGCCCAAATAGATATACAAGCGCAATACAATATTAAGACCACGGCAAGGGAACTTATGAGCATTGGGGGAAGTGGTACTGCCGTTATTACTGATTCTTCTGCGTTGGGAAGGCCGTTACCTTTTGAAGTAATATTGATAATGGAAGGTGAATTGCTTAAACCAACCTTAAGCTTCAGACTGGATATGGCAGATAACCAAAAATCAGTTGCAGGCGGGGCTATTTATGCTAAGTTAAATGAGGTAAACGAAATTGAAGCAGAAAGGAACAAGCAAGTGTTTTCACTTTTAGTATTGAGCAAATTTATGTCTTCAAATGCGCCTGGTGGCGGTACTACGAGCTCTGGTTTGGCCAGAAGCAGCGTAAGCCGTATGATGTCTGATCAGTTGAACCAATTATCATCTCAATACCTCAAAGGGGTTGAAGTAAATGTAGATCTGCAGTCTTATGATTATAACCAGGGAGGAGGCACAAAAAGCAATACTCAGGCCAATGTTAGTGTAAAGAAAAGTTTTGACAGGCTATCTGTTCAGGTGGGAAGCAATGTAAAATTGGAAGGTTCTGATGCCCAACAAAGCAATGCTAAAAGCTTTACCGGGGATGTAGAAGTCGCATATAAACTTACAAAAGACGGTAGGTACCAGGCTAAAGCATTCAGGCAAAACGAAGTAGATGCGGTAGCAAATGGTGTAATAACTGAAACTGGTGCCGGTATAGTTTATACCAGGAACTATAATAAAACACGTGAACTATTAAAACCACCAGTTTCCAGGCGAAATAAAAGAAAAGAAAAACAACTGACTAAATAATTCAGTACTATCATTGCAGCTTAAACCTTAAAAAAAATCCCACCCAAAGAATGGGCTTAAATAAACAAAATTTAATATTATTTATTATTCTGATCATTTTTCAGAGTTGTAACACAACGAAATTTGTTCCTTCCGGCGATTCGTTGTACACTGGTTCGAAGATTGAGCTTAAGTCTGAAATAAATAAAAAGCAACGTAAAAAGCTTGTTTCAGAAATCAATAAAAAGTTAAAACCAAAACCTAACAAAACCATATTCGGATTCCGTTATAAACTGGCCATTTATACGGCCATGGGCACTCCTAAAAAGGAAAAAGGTATAAGGGCTAAAATAAAGAAAAAACTTGGGGAACCACCAGTTCTTTATTCAACTGTTAACCCTGCGTTTTCTAAAGAAGTAATTAATGCCCATCTATTTAACAATGGTTTTTTTAGGGGCATCACCAGCTATAAAATTCAAACAGACACAATAACCACAAAAGTCATTTATGAAATTAATACAGGCCCTGCTTATAAAGTTGCCAGGTATAAATTTTCAACCCAGGACACTTTGATAAATTACCTGGTAAATACAGGACCAATAAAATCTGAAATAAAACTAAATCGAAGATACAAGTTAGAAAAGCTGAAAGACGAAAGGGAAAGAGCGGACAAAATTCTGAAGGACCAGGGTTATTATTATTTTAATGCAGATAATCTTGAGTTTGAGGCAGACAGTAATGATGCGACAAAGGATGTGTACTTAAAACTCACTTTTAAAGATGAAATTCCTGAAAAAGCAATCAGGCGTTACACAATGCGAAAAATTACTGTGCTCATGGATTCATCTTATCTTGTTGATGATACTACTGAAATTATCCGGGATACCTTATTCATTGACGGCGTACATATCAATGTTTCTAAAAGTTTCAATCCAAAAGCTATAGCCAATTATGTTTTCTTAAAAGAGAACCATATTTACTCCCGTTCCGACCATCAGCTAACGTTGAATAGACTGATGGGAATGGGTTTATTTAAGTTTGTAAACCTTCAAATAAAAGAAGTAGACTCTTTAGGTTTAAATGCGATTATTACTCTTTCACCCCTTCCCAAAAAAACAATTACCGGTGAAATAGAAGCTGTCACCAAATCAAACAATTTTGTTGGGCCGCGGGCAAGTGTAAGCCAGTCAAACAGGAACCTTTTAAAGGGTGGAGAAAAGTTGTCTGTAAACCTGCATGGTAGTTTTGAAACTCAGATAACGGGCAAATACAAAGGATTGTATACATATGAAATAGGGCCTCAGATACAACTCAAAATTCCGAGGTTCATTTCTCCTTTTAAAATCAAAGCATCTACGCTTTATACACCAAGTACTACTTTTAGTGCCAGTTATAATTTTACCCGAAGAATTGATTTTTTTGACATGAATTCTTTAAAGTTAGGATATACTTATAATTTCAGGGAAAGCAATATAATAGAACATGAATTTACGCCTGCAAGTCTTACCTTTTTTACGATCAGAAATATAAGTTCTTCATTTACAGACCTCATTAAAAACAACCAAAGGTTACAAAGAAGATACCAGGACCAGTTCATTTCCAGTTTGTTGTACTCCTACACCTACAATGAACAGACTCTTCAGAATAAAAATAATCAGATCTATTTCAACGGCAACTTTGATATTGCTGGTAACCTTGCTTCTTTATTAAGCAATGTTGCCGGAGGAAGAAATGAAAATGGCAATAAAACGCTTGGTGGAATTGTGTACGCCCAATATGTAAAAATTGATGGCGATGTGAGGAACTATCATCAAATTACTAAAAAGTCACAATTTGTTACCAGGTTATTTGGAGGTTGGGGTATTCCATATGGGAATTCTGAAGCCTTGCCATATATCAGAAGTTATTTTGCAGGAGGTGCAAACAGTGTTAGGGCATTTACTGTCAACTCTTTAGGGCCTGGTTCTTATCGTGCTCCTGATTCCCTTCAAGGAGCTTATTTTATTCAACAAGGAGGAGATATTAAGCTGGAAGCAAATGCTGAATACAGGTTTACTATAGTGAAAGTGGTAAAAGGTGCCTTGTTCGCAGATGCAGGTAATACCTGGCTTTCCCGTTCCAATTCTCAATTGCAAGGCGGGGAATTTCTAGGCAGGAGTGTAATAAAAGAACTTGGTGTTGGTGGAGGAATAGGGATTAGAATAGACCTCGGCTTTTTTATCATCAGGTTAGATGTAGCTACACCTTTTAGAAAACCATGGTTGCCAGAAAATAATCGTTGGGTCTTGAATCAATTCGATCTTAGCAATAAAAAATGGCGTAATGAGAATATCGTTTTCAATATTGCCATTGGCTATCCTTTCTAATTTGTTTTTAATGTTGCTGGCATGCATTTTTAAAATTTAACTTACACTTTAGTGATTTTATATTTCATGTCTGTAAATACATCTTTTGAAAAATTTGCTGGAATTGCAACCAGGGTGACGGGAAGTTCAGGTGCTTTCGTAGCAGCATTGTTCCTTGTTGTAAGCTGGATGGCAACTGGCCCTATTTTCCATTATTCTGAAAACTGGCAATTGTTTATAAATACCGGAACAACCATTATCACCTTTTTGATGGTTTTCATAATTCAAAAATCTCAAAATAAAGAATCTTTGGCTATGCAACTTAAACTAAATGAATTAGTTGCAGCTCATGAGCATGCAAGTAACAGAGTGATGAGCGTGGAGGACCTTGGTGAAAAAGAAATGAAAGTATTGAGAGATTTTTATACTAAACTTTCTGAATTGTCAAAGAATGACGATGAATTGAGGCAATCTCATTCCATTGAAGAAGCCATGGAAAACCATGAAGAGAAATTGGGGAACCTGAAAGACTAAGTTTAAACTAGAAATTCAACTTTGTCAAAGTTCTGAACTTTGACAAAGTTTTATAAATCTATTCCATAATTCTATAATTGTTTCTATTAACGAAATTTGCTATTTTGCATCAGTGAAAAGAATAATTTCCATATCGCTTTTAACTCTCATCTTGCTGGCAGGCAGTCGCATTGCGATCAACCTGCATTATTGTGGTGGCGAATTGGCTTCAGTTGAATTCTTTGCCAAGAAAAAAGATACCTGCAACAAATGTGGGATGAAGAAAAGTAAATCCTGTTGTCAGGATGTTACAAAAGTTTTCAGCTCACAGGATTTTAACTCCACTAATTTAAAATTTGATTTTGAACAACAACTGGTTGCCTTGCCGGCAATCAGTTTTGTTTATTCTCAGGATGATTCAATTGAAATTCCTCTTTGTGAAAATGTAAATTGGGCAAATGCACCACCCAATTATCAGAAGGAACCTTTATACATTCTCAATAGAAGTTTTATAGTTTAATTTTTTTATGTAATGGACTCTTCCAAGTCCTGATTTTTAATTCTGTTCTGACAATTCAGTTAACTGAAGTCAAACATCTAATATCAAGTTTTCAAAAATCAAAGTTGTCCCATATCAAATGGCTGACTCGAATTTATGTTTATTTCATTCACACAATCTTAATTATTTAATCATGAAAATTCAACACCTTTTCTACTTCATACTATCCTTGATTTTTGCCAGTTCAACAAATGCATCTTCTATAATTATCAAAACCGAAAAAGCCACTTTCAAAGTATATGGCAATTGCGGAATGTGCAAAGAAACTATTGAAAGTGCCTTGAAAAAGAATGCACATATAAAAAAGGCCTCATGGAACGAAGAAACAAAAATGATCTCAGTTTCTTATGATCCACAAATGATTTCACTTACAGAAATACACAATATCATTGCCAGTGTTGGTTATGATACAGAGAAAGTAAAGGGTAATGATGCTGCTTATAAAAAGTTGCACAGCTGTTGCCAATACGATCGGAAGAAAGTGTGAAAGTAGAAGGGTGATGCCTATTTGCTTTTATACGGCATGGTAATTGAACCTATTGATTATCAATTAATTATTATTTAAATTTTTCTCACCTTTATTTATTAACAAAATTATGAAAACGGTCAACACTATTATTACCACATTGATGGTATCTGCATTTACATTAACAGGTGTCAATGCACAAAATTACAAGGCACCCAGTATTGATGCTACAGGAAAAGTAATGGATGCCCAGGGCAAGCATATTGGCTGGGTTACAACCGATGGACTGATTAAAGATGCTTCAGGTAAAAAAATGGGTCAAGTAAATTCAGAGGGAACATTGGTAGATGCAAATGGCAAGAAACTTGGAAAAACCGAGAAAAATGGAAATTTCACCTCTCATTTTGCTAAAACCAAAGATGACCAATGGACTGCATCTGAACCTATGAACGGTATGTGTGAAGTGAAGGACAAGGATGGTAAAACAATGGTGGTTGTCCATGAAAATTACAAACAATACGGAGCATGTGCCTATCATTGCCTTTCTATGAAAAAAGATCATAAGGAAATGAAAATGAAATAGTCAATTAACCTCACCTAATCATTTTCAAGGAGAGGACTTTACAAACCTAAATTCAGGTTTCAATGTTTCCAAAATTCCCGAATCTAAGCCTTTCCCACTTTGGGAGAGGTTGGAGAGGGGGTTCTTTGGATAGGGATTATTTCCAATCATACCCACTTTATTAACATGGTTGAAAAATTAATAGAACTGGCACTTAAAAACCGCCTGATCGTACTTTTATTGGCAGCAGGACTTTTTGCATGGGGCATTTATTCAATGCGCAAAAATCCTATTGATGCTATTCCTGATCTCTCAGAGAATCAGGTAATTGTATTTACTGAATGGATGGGAAGAAGTCCTCAGGTTATTGAAGACCAGGTAACTTATCCTTTGGTTTCCAATTTGCAAGGTATTCCCAAAGTAAAAAATATACGTGGTACTTCAATGTTTGGGATGAGCTTTGTTTACATCATTTTTGAAGATGATGCAGATATCTATTGGGCAAGAACAAGAGTCCTGGAGAGGCTTAATTATGCTCAACGCTTATTACCTCAGGGAATTACACCCACACTCGGCCCAGATGGGACTGGTGTAGGCCACATATTCTGGTACCACCTTGAGGCCCCCAATATGGATTTGGGTGAACAAAGGTCTTTACAAGACTGGTACATCAAATTTGCCCTTCAAAACGTTCCCGGAGTAGCTGAAGTCGCTTCGTTTGGAGGATTTCAAAAGCAATATCAAATAGTGATTGAGCCACATAAGCTTACTTATTATGGGCTTACGCTGATGGATGTTTTGAAAGCAGTAAAGGCTAATAACAATGATGTTGGAGGGCGAAAATTTGAGATGACCGATATGGCCTACATCATTCGTGGGCTTGGCTACATAAAAAGCATCGAGGATATTGAAAACATGCCGGTTAGCATGAAAAATTCTATTGCCATAAAAATAAAAGACATTGGTAGAGTGCAGATGGGAGGTGATTTGAGACTGGGTATTTTTGACATGAATGGCACTGGAGAAGTGGTAGGTGGAATTGTAGTTATGCGCTATGGGGAAAATGCTGATAAGGTAATCAAAGCAGTAAAAGCGAAGATTAAAGAAGTCGAAAAAGGCCTTCCTGATGGAGTGAAATTCAAAATTTCTTATGACAGAAGTACTTTAATTGAAGAAGCTGTAGAATCAGTAAAAGGCACTTTGATTGAAGAAATTGTAACTGTTTCAGTAGTAATCCTTTTATTTTTATTTCATTGGCGTAGTGCGCTGATCATTATCATTCAATTACCAATATCAGTTGCAATTGGTTTTATCTTGCTTGAAGCTTTTGGTATTTCCTCAAATATCATGTCTCTTACCGGAATTGCACTAGCTATTGGTGTTGTAGTAGATGATGGAATTGTAATGGTTGAAAATGCTTACCGGCATATTGCAGAAGAGCAGGAAAGGAAAGAACCTGTTTAAATTTTAGCATGAGCATATTCAAAAACATATTTAAAAAAGTAAAAGACCCGCTAAATGACGAGGAAAAACTTGCCCTGATTTCCCGTTCATCGAAACAGGTTGGGCCCGGGGTTTTTTATTCTACTATTGTGGTCATTACCTCTTTTCTACCTGTTTTGCTTCTTACAGGCATGGAAGGCAAGCTTTTTCACCCTCTTGCCTGGACAAAATCTTTCATCCTGATTGTAGATGCATTTTTAGCCATCACCTTGACACCAGTTTTGATTTCTTTTTTAATGAAAGGGAAATTAAAACCTGAAAGATTGAATCCAATTACAAGAGGATTAGAAAAAATCTATACTCCAATTCTTATTTTTTGTTTGAACTGGAGAAAATCTGTTATAGCTATTAACATTGTTTTACTTGCACTGGGAGTTTTTCTTTTAACAAGGTTGGGATCTGAATTTATGCCTCCTCTGGATGAAGGCTCACTACTCTTTATGCCGGTGACCTTGCCCGATGTTTCCAATTCAGAGGCAAAACGGATTTTGCAAATCCAGGATAAACTGATCAAATCCGTTCCTGAGGTAGAGCATGTTTTAGGAAAAGCTGGAAGAGCCTCAACCGCAACAGACAATTCACCCATCAGCATGATTGAAACTATCATTTTGCTGAAACCTAAATCGCAATGGCGGGAAGGATTAGATAAGGATGCAATTATCGCAGAGTTGAACTCAAAACTTCAAATCCCCGGGGTAACAAATGGTTGGACACAGCCCATCATCAACAGGATCAACATGCTCTCAACAGGAGTAAGAACTGATGTTGGGATAAAAGTTTATGGTCAGCAATTGGACTCAATTTATGGGTTGGCCCAGAAAATTAAAATAGCCCTGAAAGATGTGGAAGGAATCAAAGATTTGTATGTAGAACCAATTGTAGGAGGAAAATACATAGACATAACTGTAAACAAAGACGCAATCGGCCGATTTGGTTTAACTACTGACGATGTGAATATGATTGTTGAGAGCGCAATAGGAGGTATGAACCTGACTACTACAGTAGAAGGCCGTCAGCGTTTTGCAGTCAATGCACGGTTTGCCCAGGCATATCGTGAAAATATCGAGGAAATGAGGCGTTTGCCAGTTCAGACCATGCAATTCGGAACTATACCGCTTTCAGATGTAGCGGATATTTCTATATCTGAAGGGCCACCAATGATCAATTCCGAAAATGCCATGCTGCGAGGAACTGTCCTTTTTAATGTGAGGGAAAGAGATTTAGGAAGCACAGTAAACGAGGCACAAAGGAGGCTGGACGAAATGGTTACGAAAATGCCAAAGGGCTATTATGTAGAATGGAGCGGTCAATGGGAAAACCAAATCCGGGCAAACCAAACCTTAAAGCTCATTTTGCCAATCGTTCTTTTGATCATTTTTATGGTGTTATATTTTACCTATAAATCTCTGAAAGAAGCACTTGCGACAATGCTTACGGTTCCTTTTGCACTTATTGGTGGCGTATTTATTGTGTATTTCTATGGAGTGAATTTGTCAGTTGCCGTCGCTGTAGGATTTATTGCTTTGTTTGGTATGGCCATTGAAACTGCCATGTTGATGGTGATTTATCTAAATGAAGCCATGCAAAAGCTGGTACATGATAAAGGAAATTCCAGGGCTTCTATTTCAAATGCCGATCTGAGAGAATATGTAATTGAAGGTGCTGCGAAAAGATTGAGACCCAAATTGATGACTGTTTCAGTTTCCTTATTTGGTTTGGTTCCTATTTTGTGGGCTACCGGAGTTGGAAGCGACATCATGTTGCCCATTACTATTCCTCTCATTGGTGGCACCATTACATCTACAATTTATGTGTTGCTGGTAACCCCAATCGTTTTTGAAATGATGAAGGAGTATGAATTGAACAAGCATGATAAAATGGAAATAATTGACGTTGTTGAGTAATGACAGCCTTACCGGACATATCAACTATACCATTGACTGGCTCAAAGAACGCAATTAAAAATATGGACATTTACAAACAAACAATAGATCAGGTAAATGACCTTTTCCAAACTTCAACTGAAAATGGTTTGAAAGATGAGGAAGCCTCAGTCAGATTGAAAAAGGATGGCGAAAATATAATAGTAAAAACCAACCAGAGAAGTTTATGGATGGTATTTTTTGAGCAATTCAAAAATCCCCTTGTCTTCCTTTTAATCATTGCTGCCGGAATGTCTTTTTATCTGGGCTCTTACCGGGATGGAATTGTGTTGGCCATTATTGTTCTGGTCAATGCATTTATAGGTTTTTATCAGGACTGGAAATCTGAGAATATTCTTGCTTCAATCGGTGGATTGCTTGAAGAAAAATGCATTGTTTTACGTAACGGAAAGAAGAAAGAAATACCTGTTAACCAGATTGTTAAAGGCGATTTGATTTCAGTCTTAGAAGGAAACGGAGTTCCTGCGGATATTCGTTTGGTCAATAGTGTAAGCCTATTGACTAATGATTTCATCTTGACTGGTGAATCTCAACCCAAGGAGAAGGATGCTAAAGCTGCTTATGCGGAAGACATCGGAATTGCCGACCGTAACAACTGTATTTTCATGGGTACCACTATTGCTAAAGGAGAAGCTTTAGGAATAGTTTATTCAACGGGAATGGAAACAGAGCTTGGCAAAATCGCCGGCACTTCCATGAGCATTAAACAGGAGCAATCACCACTTCAGAAAGAAATGGGTAAGCTGGCAATCAAAATAAGTGTTTTTACTTTTATTCTGGGTGCAGCACTTTTTGCTTTCAAGGTTTGGCAACATGACAGCATCTCGGCATCCTTGATTTTTGCAGTAAGCATAGCTGCAGCTATGGTTCCGGAAGGTTTGCCGGCACAAATATCTATTGCGCTTTCCCTGGGTGTGCAAAGGCTTGCAAAAAGAAAAGCGATTGTAAAAAAATTATCTTCTGTAGAAACGCTTGGCGCAGCAACAGTTATTGCATCTGATAAAACAGGAACAATTACCAAAAACGAAATGACCATCAATTTCTGTCATTTAGATGGAATTGATTATACAGTTGATGGCTTAGGTTTCGAACCAAAAGGTGAAATCAAAGACCAGGAAAATAAGATATTGAACAAGGAAAATCTAGAAGATAAAAAGATATTTTTCCTGTCTGGCTACCTGGCTTCTACCGCCAAAATTAATGCCCCTGATGAATTCCACAAAACATGGTATGCAATTGGCGACCCAACTGAATCTGCCTTTGCAACATTGGCCATGAAAGCAGGTTACGATTTGGATGTGATTGAAAAGGATTACAAAAGGCTGCAACTTTTTCCTTTCGATTCAACCCGAAAACTGATTACCATTCTCCGGGAACACAAAGGAAAACATATTGCTTTTACCAAGGGATCTATTGAATCTGTCTTAAAAGTTTCTTCTTCTATTTCTGAAATGGGAGAAATCAAACCTTTGGACGATTCACAAAGAAAGGCTTTGTTGGACTTTGCCAGGTCTTATGCAGCAAAAGGACTCAGAATTATTGCCCTTGCCTACAAGGATATAAAAGATCTGAAAGAAGATTATTCGCAGGAGGAAATAGAAAAAGACCTGATTTTTTCAGGGTTTGTCAGCATGATGGATCCTCCAAATGAAGGCGTAAAGGAAGCCATAGAAATTGCCTTCAAGGCAAACCTGCGGCTGCTCATGATTACTGGAGATAATGAAATAACTGCCGCTGCCATTGCTGAGCAGATCGGAATGAAGAACGCAGACGGTAGCCTTCCTCAAATTATCAACGACAAACAATTACAAGGCATAACTGATGCTGAGTTAATAGAAAAACTTGCCCAAAGAACTTTGATATTCTCCAGGGTTTCTCCCGAAGAAAAACTGAGGATCGTAACTCTTTTAAAGGATAAAGGGGATATAGTGGCCGTGACTGGTGATGGGGTAAATGACACTCTAAGTTTAAAAAAGGCCGATATTGGCGTTGCGATGGGTCTGAAAGGATCAAAAATTGCTCAGGAAGCCTCAAGCATGGTGTTGTTGGATGATAATTTTTCAACCATCGTTTTTGCTATTGAAGAAGGAAGGAACATTTATAATAACATCCAGAAGAATGTAAAGGCAACGCTGGCATCTAATTTTGCCGAGTTGATATGTGTTTTATTCGGCTTTGTTGGTGTGTTCTTTAACCTGCCCATTGTTATTCTGGCTATCCATATTTTATTAATTGACCTCATCGGGGAAATGCTGCCACTTATTGCGCTAAGTTTTGACCCAGCTGAAAAGGATTTGATGCTTGCCAAACCAAGATCACAAGGTCAAATGGTCAATTCCAGGATTTTGGGATCAGTCCTTATTTCCGGCTTGACAAGGGGATGCATTGCAATCGGGGCGTTTTTCTTTGTCTTCAATGCCAATGCAGGAAATAGCATTCAGCATGAAAAAGGAGTTACTGCTACGTTGATCACAATTATTATTACGCAGTTTGTTCACATGCTTTGCATGCGTACGCAAGGCTTCGTGCTCAATAAATACCTGTTCAGTAACAAATATCTTTTTATAGGTATGCTTGTTTCTTCAGTGCTAATGATCATGTTAATTTATTTACCATTCTTTAATATAAACCTGCATACTGGCCCATTAACTTTAAAAGAATGGTCTTACCCATTGCTTGGAGCTTTGCTTTATTTATTCATGTACGAGGTGACGAAGTTAATTTCGAGATCATTCCAAAAGTCTGAAACTAAAAACCTGAAAACTGAATTGCTGCATGTTTAAGTATACATTTCTATTTCTGTTCTTGTTTGTTTCTAAGGAAGGCTTTTCCCAGGTCCTTACATTGGATTCTGTAAGAAATAAAATTATAGCCCAAAACCCGGAATTGAAAATGTACCAGAATAAAGCCAAAGCTTACGATGCCATGGCTGAAGGTACAAGGGCCTGGGATGCACCACAAATTGGTGGAGGTTTCTACATGGCACCTTATAACACCATGTATTGGCAGCCACAATCTACCACTATGGATGGCATTACTACAACAATGCCCGCAATGGGGAACTTTATGATTCAGGCTAAGCAAATGATACCTAATTCAAGCAGGCTCAAGGCCAACCAACGGTACCAGCAATCCATGTCTTCAGTAGAAAATGAAAATAAAAACGCTTCAGCAAATAATTTACTTTTCCTGGCAAAAACTTCTTATTACGAAATTCAAATGATTGACCGCAAGCTTGTTGTGTTGGAAGAAGCAAAAAAAACTATCCAGACCATGATCAAGCTGGGCGAGAATAAAATTGCCTATAATCAGGAAAGTTTAGCCAGCATCTATAAAGCAAAATCCCAGGCTGCCTTACTGGAAAAGGACAAATGGATGATGGAAGGTGAAAGGAATCAAAAGCTTTATGCAATAAATGGCCTAATGAACCGGTCTAAAGACAATCTATTTTCGGTAGATACAACTTACAACATCAAAAATTATGATCAGGCAAATATTGATTCATCAATGATTTTGACTAACAGAAGTGATTTGCTGGCAATGGACAGAAATATCCAAACCATGCAACTGAAACAAAAAGCAGAACAAACAAAAAGTCGGCCCGACTTTGGTATTGAATATGGACACATGTTTGCTTTCGGCGGTAATCCTAATCAGTTCACCTTAATGGGAATGATGAGTGTTCCTATTGCTCCCTGGTCTTCAAAAATGTATAAATCGAGTGTGAAGGCCACCTATTTTGAGGTAGAGTCTATGAAAAACCAAAAGGAAGCCATGGTTACCGAATCTATTACGATGCTACAAGGTATAAAAACAGAACTCTCATCTGCAAAATATCAATTGAAATTATACAAGGAAATGATCTTACCAGCCCTTCAAAAAACTTACGATGTGGCAATACTAGCATACGCAAACAATACCGGGGAATTATTCATGGCACTTGATGCTAGAATGAACCTCCAAATGGCCCAAATGCAATATTGGGATACAATGTCTAACCTTTTAAAACTTCAGGCTGAATATGAAAAACAAATGCAGATTTACTAACATAAGCCTGGGGCTTCTGTTGGCAGTAGGTATCTGGTCTTGTGATACCAAAGAGAAAAAGAATGAAACTGAACCTCAAATGCATGAGCATCAGGACCATGACAAACCTGGCAAAATGGACATGTCAGGAAAGCAAAAGTACACTTGCCCGATGCCGGAAGATTCAGTTTTTAGTGACAAACCAGGAACCTGCCCTAAATGTGGAATGGACCTGATAAAAGTAGCCCCTAAAAACACATCCTATACCTGCCCAATGCATCCGGAAGTTATTTCCGACAAACCTGGAGACTGCCCAAAATGTGGAATGGACCTGGAGCCTGTTGGCAAAGAAGAAGAAAAAAGGGACACATTAGCATATTTAACCAAGCCTACAAACCATTTTGTCATATCCAACTTAAAACCTATCCTACCATCGGGTAACAAAAACGTAAAACGCATTCCGGCAGAAGGTTACCTGACTTACGATCCTAACAAAGCAGCCAGCATTTCTGCCAGGGTCTCAGGCAGAATTGAAAAGCTATATGTAAAATACAATTTCCAGAAAGTAAACAAAGGGGCAAAACTCCTTGATATCTACAGCCCGGAATTACTCACTGCCCAAAATGAGTTTTTATACTTGTTAAAGAATGGGGAGGTGTCTGATGATATTGCGATTAAAGCCTTGCAATCAAAGTTGACAAACCTTGGTATGAATGAAAACTCACTCACTCAATTAAAAACCAATCAAAAAGCAAGTCCTTATATTTCAGTTTATTCCACCTCTTCAGGTCATATACATTTTCTGAACAGTAACACAAACATTGCCGGCCATGCACTGGGCATATCTGACAATTCGAAATCTATGGAAAGTAATTCTACTTCCGAAAATGATAACCAAGTCCTTCGCGAAGGTGACTATGTAAAAACCGGCGATGTACTATTTACAATTGCGGACCAAACGAATATTTGGGCACTGCTAAAAGTGCTCCCTTCAGATATCAGCTCAATAAAAAAAGGAGAACCAGTTGAGCTTTCTGTAAACGGTTTCACCCATGAAGGAAAAGTAGATTTTATTGAAAAGTCTTTTGAATCCGGTTCTGATTTTTACACCGTAAGGGTTTATCTCAATGCACACGATCATAATAAAATGAAAATAGGAAGTCTGGTTAAAGGTTATATCTCCATCAAACAAAGCAATGAGAAAAACATCTGGGTGCCCGCTTTGTCAGTTTTGAGTTTAGGAAAATCAAGGTCAGCAGTTTTTGTTAAGAAACCGCTGGGCTATGAAGCAAAGGAAATCATGACTGGAATTTATGCAAGGGATTGGGTTGAAATTACAAGTGGCCTTTCTAAATCTGACAGTATAGCACCAGTTGCCTCATATCTTGTAGATAGCGAAGCTTTTATAGAAACAGAATAAAAATGAAACATATCCTCTTAATCTATTTGTTGTTTTTACTTCTGGGAAGTTGCACAGGTAAAAAGGAACATCAGCATGAAACTGTTGATGCCAAAGGCCATAAAGTGTTTTATACTTGCTCAATGGATCCACAAGTGATGGAAAACAAGCCTGGGAAATGCCCAATTTGTCACATGGACCTGACACCTATTTCTGTTGATCAAATGCAAACAAAAGGAGTGAAACTCAGTGATGATCAGGTTTTACTTGCCAATATCAAAACTCAAATAGTAAGCTTTGGCATGCTGGAAAATAAAATTTTTGCTACTGGTACTGTCAAAGAAAATCAGGACAATGTAAAGTTTATAAATGCCAGGCTAGATGGAAGAATAGACAAGTTGAATATTAAAACGAATGGAACAACTATTAAAAAAGGAGAGATCTTATTCCAGATATATTCCGAAATGTTGGCCGCTACCCAAAGTGAATTCATTCAAAACTGGAAACTGCTTTCCAATGACCCAAATGATGAACTTTTAAAAACAATACTGGAAACAGCCGCCAACAAATTAAAATTGTGGGGGCTTACAGAAATCCAAATTGCCCAATTAAAACTGATTGAAAAACCAAGAATTCCATACCCGATCCTGAGTCCAGTTTCAGGCATTGTAAAATCTGTCAGGATTTCTGAAGGAAGCACCGTGATGGAAGGAGATCCCTTATTTGAACTAACAGAGTACAATTCACTATGGGTTGAAGCTCAATTTTACCCGAGCGAAACAGAAAAGATCACAGAAGGAAATAGTGTAAAAGTATATATTGAAGGAAATGATGGCCAGCCAATTGAGGGAAAGATTGTACAAATACTTCCCCAGGTTTCTGCTTCTTCCACTGTCAGTATTATCAGGATCCTGATCAATCCAAAAGACGAGAATATCAGACCTGGCATGCAGGCCAACATTGCCTGGAACAAGAAAGGGAGTAAGTCCATTGTTATTCCATCAAGTGCTATTTTAAGGGAAGTAAAAGGTAACACAGTATGGATAAAAAACAAGGACAAAGTTTACGAACCAGTAATGGTTGAAGTTTATAAAGTTTCCGGCACAAAAGCCGAAATATTGCGTGGATTGAAAGAAGGAGATGAAATTGTTACTTCTGGTGCCTATTTATTGCAAAGTGAATTTGTATTTAAAAAAGGACATAATCCTATGGCTGGGCATGATATGTAGTATTTGAAAACGGATTTTTTTTGAAATCATTTTAGTTTAATTAATAACACAAAAACGAGAAGAAAATAAGCGCAGTCATTAAGGATCAAATCACTTTATTTGAATTATTCACTAATGAAAAATAAAAATATATTGTTTTGTTAATTGCAACAGGGTTGTAACTGTTTGCCTCGTTGAGTCAATAAGATTGGCAATGTCTTAATGAGTTAAAAAATTGTCAATTGTAACTTCGTCTTTTCCATCCGGATTGTGTTGCTGAGCCAACTCTAGAAGAAAATCAGTAAACCTTTCTTTGACTTCTTTGTGTATCACACTCCAAAATTGGTTTCTTAATTGCTTTAATTTTCACCTACCAGCTTCGTAGAACTAATAGCCAGATCAGGACTTTTTCCAGGATTTTCTCAAAATCACCTACTGTAAATGTGCAAATAGATGCATCTGTTTTAGTAACCTGCGCAAACTCTCCGTCCTGGTCTTCTCTCTCAAGGTTTAACTGCCCAAAAATATCACCCTGTTCTAGTAATTCAGTTATTATTTCATTATAACACCGGAAAGAACAGTTAAATCCCGACATTCCTTGAAAGATAATTTCCAGAATAACTTATGGTTTCTAAGAAGGATAAAATTTTGATCCATAACATTCTTTGTTTAAAACTAATCCACAGTATCTCCCATTCTTTCTAAACAAAATCTATATCTTTTCTTGACTTTGTTTTTCCAAAAGGGCCCTCTTTTGAAAACCAATCCCACTGCAACAGTGAAATTGTGCAATCTTACTTCACCTCCGCTTAAATGTCCCAATGCTTTTTCACAATCTCCTGTCAGAATTACGTATTCAAATCCCATAGTTGATGTGTAATCATGCACACAATCATTGCTATACATTCTGTTTTTAGAAGGGTGTTTATAGTAAGGAGTTAAAATTTTATGGGTTGATGCGTGGCTTATTTTATTCTTTTTAAAAGTATTGCTTAGGTCCTCCTGAGCAATGAGTGTGTTTGTTAAAAAGAAAAATAACAAGGCTTTTAAAAACAAAACCTTTGTAAGGCTATGGACCATAGACTGAATTAGCGTATTTATACAAAGAAACAAAAAAACCCTTTAACTTCGGAGCCTTTGAAACCACAACAATGTTTTATTCAGTTATAGTTCCTGTTTACAACCGCCCTCAAGAAATCCACTCATTATTGGCTTGCCTGGCTGTTCAGACTTATAAAAATTTCGAAGTCATTGTTGTGGAAAGTGGATCTTCTATTAAATCTGAGGATGTAGTTAAAATCTATTCTTCCAAAATCAATGTACATTATTTTCTCCGGGGAAATGACGGTCAGGGCTTTTCCAGGAACTTTGGGATGTCTCAGGCAAAGGGAGACTTTTTTATAATTCTTGATTCCGATGTTTTATTAGACCAGGATTTTATTGAGAATATCCAAAAAGGTATTCTCGACGCAGGCTTGGATGCTTATGGTGGTCCTGATATACTACATCCAGCTGCAACAGAAATGCAAAAGGCTGTAAACTATTCAATGACTTCATTTCTTACAACAGGCGGGATTAGGGGAAGCAAAAAAAACAAAGGAAAATTTTATCCAAGAAGTTTTAATATGGGCATTTCCCGTAAAGTTTATGAGGCAACTGGTGGTTATAAATTGCCATTTATGGGCGAAGATATTGAACTCAGCGCCAGGATTATGGTCCAGGGTTTTAAAATTGGCTTGATTGAAAATGCACATGTTTATCATGAAAGAAAAAAAGACCTGAAATCCTATTACAAACAAATGCATTGGTTTGGAAGGGCAAGAATAAATATCAATAGGTTTTTTCCAAACACTTTTAAGCTGATACATTTAGTACCAGTATTATTTTTAAGCTACCTCATAGGAACATTTTTACTGATTGCTTTCCATTGGCAAATAGGATATGCTGTATCGCTACCGCTACAAATTTTCTTTTTCTGTGTATTTGTTGATTCTTTATTTCAATATCACAATTTAAAAGTGGCTTTATATTCTATACCTACAGTTTTTATACAGTTATATGGATATGCTGTTGGTATGGTGCAGGAGTTTTTAGGAATTGGAGTCAAAAGGAATGATACTTAATGGCATACGGGAGCTTATAGTATTTAGTACTTTGTATTGAGTATTTAGTATTTAGACTGCTTTAGGTAATTTAGACGGCCTAGGAAAAAATGGCGTTAAGAATTTCTTTAGGAGCGATTGAAAAAGAAAGACTGCTCGCCCGATAGCCTAAACTAATTAGTTCTAATAGAAATGCCAGTTCGCAGGATTTCGTGCGAAGGAAAAAGAAATTTAGCGATTTCTTCCACAGCCTTGAATTTTTGGTTCTTTTGTTATAAGACAAAAGAAAGACGAAGAATATGGAAACTATCTTAGGTTGAACAGTTTACAATCTTGCAGACAGAAAGCTCTTACTTTTTTTTCTGCAAAAAAAAGTA
>JACMRH010000170.1 GCA_014376535.1 Cytophagales bacterium
CAGGCATTTTGGTATATAATTCTGCCAGCAAACTCAACAAAAAAGTTGAGAAGACGGCTGGCTGACTTTGCATATCAGATAAATTCAAAAGACTTATTAAGCCTTTTCCATCAACCTTATTAAAAAGATCGTCAATATCAAATGATTTTTCACCAAAAAAATTACTAAGACCCTGTTGTTCAAGCGCAACAATTTTTCTTAGTATTGTTCCTGAGGTTGAACCTGAAATGGTGCCATAATCCTGTTTTATTTCTGCAGCACCTGGTCCTTCAGTCAAATAATTAAGGACTTTTTTAAGGTCATCCAAATCTACCATTGGCAGACTTTTATCATCAGCATATTTGAATAAAACAGAAAGTACTCCTGTTTGGGTATCATTTAGTTCCAGAACCTTGGATAATAAGATGGGTCCAAATTCAATCACAGTTGCCCGCATTTGAGCCCCTTTTTTCCCACTTAAGGAAAATAATTCTATTGGGAAACTTTCTGGCTGGTAATCAATTCCTAAAATTTTCGCCCTGTCTGTTAAGCGGGTGTCTTCCTTGCCCGGATTTCCTAATCCTGCCAGGTCACCTTTTACATCTGTCATAAAAACAGGCACTCCTGCATTCGACAGCTGTTCTGCCAATAATTGCAAAGTTCTTGTTTTCCCTGAGCCGGTTGCACCTGCCACTAAACCATGCCTGTTCATCATTCTCAAAGGCAGATTAACTTTTGCCTCAGCTATAATTTCACCATCAAGCACGGCTGAACCTAAATGAATTTGTGGCAGATCAGAAGTATATGACTTGTTGATTGCGGCGATGAATTCGTCTTTAACAGACATAATCTTATAGATTTACGATTTTTATATGTACAGAGTACGATTGCCTTTCGCCCCTTTCGATAGTTTTAAAATTATGGATTATGAATGATCTTATTGTTACTAAAAAAACAAATACATATGAGGTGTAATCTCTTTAAATCGTAAATCCAAAATCGTAAATCCAAATCACATTCTTTCGAACAATGCCCTTATTTTATCTTTGGTTATTATTTCTTTCCAGTTTGCACCAATCGCGTGGTCCCACATATGATCCAATGCATAACTCGTTTCAACCATCTTAGACATTTCTGCTTCTGAAAGGCCTTTTGTATAATTTTTAGGAAGGCTGATGTTATTTATTCTTAACATCTCATGAAACTCTTTTACTCCGTCAGAATAATAGTCTTCTAAAACATTGAAAACGATGCAATTGGCAATGCCATGATGTGTATGAAGTACATAAGATAAACCATATGACAAGGCATGACACACTCCAACCTGGGAGTAGGTCAAGCTCAATCCCCCCATATAGGAAGCCACCATCAGCTTCTCATCAGCAAGTTCTCTGCTGATTTTAGAATTTAAAAATACCTCCCGACACAAGTCCAAAGATTTTTCTGCAAAACCTCTTGCAAATTCATTGATATGCCTTCCATCTATTGCTTCAATTCCATGAATAAAACAGTCCATTCCTGTATAGAAGCGTTGTTCTTTAGGTACAGAATAAATAAGTTCTGAATCTAATAAAACCTGGTCTGGAACTGTAAAATCACATTTAATGCCTAATTTTTTTACTGGTCCGGTTAAAACAGCTGTCATTGACACTTCTGCTCCTGTGCCTGAAATGGTAGGGATTACGATACTGTAAACTCCTGGGTTTTTTATCAGGTCTAATCCCTGGTACTCAAAAGAATACCCGGGATTGGTGACCATCAAAGATGCAGCTTTACAAACATCCATTACGCTTCCCCCACCTATGCCAATCATAGCTACAGGTAGTGAAGAAGAATGTTTTTTGCATTTTACTACAACTTCATCTATCAGGTCAGTAGTGGGTTCATCCGCTGCGCTGATCCTGATTAAAATATCCTGGTTTTTTAATGGAATTCTATTTTCTAATTCCTTTCCATTGAAGTAATCGTCCAGAAGGAAAACTACAAATCCGTTATCCTTTCTTTTAAATGATAAAATTTCATCTAACTGATCAAATGTGCCTTTGCCATAAATGCACCTGTCGAGGCTTTTTATATTTCTTGGTTTGTTGATTATCATACAGAACTAAAATAAAGAGGGTATAGGTTAAGCAAAAACAGCATCAAGAGACCGCTCTATTCTCGCAATACGATCATAAAGTTGTTCTTCAGTCCAGTTTACTTTTATAACCATAGAAATAAGCCTTGATACGACGTTATCTGATTTGGGAAACTTAATATTAGCGTAATCCTGAGGATGCGCCAACATATGTACCGGCATTTTA
>JACMRH010000171.1 GCA_014376535.1 Cytophagales bacterium
CCAGAAAACAGATGTTTTAGTAATTGGCGCTGGCCCGGCTGGTTGCATTGCTGCATCTATTGTACACAAAAATGGCCTGAAAGCCCATGTAGTGGAAAAGACCTTATTCCCTCGTTTTGTAATTGGAGAAAGCCTTTTGCCACGAGTAATGGACCACCTTGATGAAACTGGATTGCTTGCCGATGTGGAAGCAGCAGGGTTTCAGAAAAAATTCGGGGCGAAATTTGTGATGAACGGTAAGGTATGCGATTTCAATTTTGAAGACCAGTTTACCAAAGGCTGGAACTGGACATTTCAAGTGCCAAGGGCACAATTTGACCAGATCCTGGCAACGGGTGTGGCTAAAAAAGGCATACCGGTAGAATTTCAAAGCGGTGTAGTTTCTATAGAATTCAATGAAGACGAAAGTTCTGTCACCACTATAGAAAAAGCCGACGGATCTATTCAGAAAATAGAAGCAAAATACATAATAGATGCCAGTGGCTATGGCCGGGTAATCCCAACTTTATTGGGCTTGAACAAACCTTCAGGCTTTGATCCAAGAAAAACCCATTTTACGCATTTAAAAGATCCGCTTAGGCCGAGTGGAATAGAAGGAAACAGGATCACAGCAATTGTGCATCAAAAAGAAGTTTGGATCTGGGTGATCCCTTTTTCAAACGGAAATACCTCTGTTGGCTTTGTTGGAAATCCTGAATTTTTCAAGCAATTCCCGGAAGACCCGATTGAACGCATGAAAGCATTAATTCAGCATGAAGATTTTCTAAAAGACAGGTTTAAAGACCAGGAAATGGTTTTGGAACCACGTACAATTGAAGGATATGCCATTACTTCTACCAAGTTTTATGGCAATGGTTTCGTAACTGTGGGTAATGCCACCGAATTTCTTGACCCTATATTTTCATCCGGCGTGACATTTGCCATGGAATCGGGTTCTACTGCCGCTAAACTGGTTTGCAAAAAGCTAAAAGGTGAAAAGATTGATTTCCAAACCGAATATGTTGAACATATGATGCAGGGAATCAATACGTTCCGAACCTATGTGGCATCCTGGTACAATGGGGACCTTCACCAGATATTCTTTTCAAAAAATCCAAATCCTGACTTTAAAAAACAAATTTGTTCTGTGCTGGCAGGTTATGTTTGGGATATGAGTAATCCTTTTGTCAAGAAACATGCTAAAGCTATTCCGGCTCTGGCAGATGTGCTTAGAATGGAAGAAGAAACAATTGTATACCCTGTTTAGGCTTTTAAGGGTAATGGCAAATAGGTTTTTCCGAATAGCAACATTATAATGAATGCTGTCTTTAATTCCCGGCCTTGGAAAAAATGACGTTAAAAATTTCTTTAGGAGTGAAGGCAAAAGAAAGACTGCCTGCCCGATAGCCTTAAGTTATGGGGTTCTTAAATATTGCCTGTTCGCAGGATTTCGCGAGTGGGAAGAGAAATTTAGTCATTTCTTCCAAAGCCTTGACTTTTTGGTTATTTTTGGTCAAGCAAAAAGAACTCTGTAGAAATGATTAAGACAGGCTCTAATGACATTTTTAGAGTTAAAAAATTGCTAACAATACGATATTGATTTTCGATTGAAGCGAGAACATCATTCAAAATTATCTGTAAAACAGCTGCTTATATTTTAAAATATTTTATTCAACATTGATGAGTGAATTAGTAAACAAACTAAAAAAAGAGATAATTGAAGAACTGAATTTACAGGATATTGATCCTGATAAGTTAGATGAGAACACTTCACTTTTTAAAGACGGCCTTGGATTGGATTCAATTGATGCTCTGGAACTTATTGTTCTTTTGCAAAGGAATTATGGCTTAAAGCTTGCTTCTGCTGAAGAGGGTCAACAGGTTTTCAGATCAATAAGATCGATGGCTGATTACATTGAGTCGCATCAATCTGTGAAATAATTTAATGGTGATTAGTTTAGAGAGTTAAGTTGACAAATATTAGACTCTGGCCATTTTTTCATACTACTTTTTGCTTATCCAATGACCCTTCCGGCCTTCAGCCACCTTCCCTTTTCAGGGAAGGAGCTTAAAAAGTCAAGGCTGTTGAATAAATGGTTAAATTTCTTTCCCTTAGCTCGAAATCCTGCGAACTGGTAAGCTTTTAGAACTAATTCGTTCAGACTCACGGGCATGCAGTCTTTCTTTTGCCTTCGCTCCAGAAGAAATTTTTAACGCCATTTCTTCAAAGGCCGGGATTAATATAAGTATCAGCGAAAAGCTTAAAGCCAAATCCGATTGGAACATTTGCTTAACTTTGTTGTTTAGAAACAAAGGCCTTTCTGATGTCCCTCACTCCACAAAATAATAATTTTAATTACTGCGATTCCTTAACTCAGTATAGCCGGAGATTAACCAGGGTTGTACAAGTCGGAGATGTTGCTTTTGGTGGCCACTACCCTATC
>JACMRH010000172.1 GCA_014376535.1 Cytophagales bacterium
ATGTTTTCCTTACCTGATAAATCTGGATGAAAGCCAGTACCAACTTCAAGCAAACTGGCTATCCTACCATTTACCTTAATTAAGCCAGTTGTTGGGGCAGTTACCCTGGAAATTATTTTTAGCAATGTTGATTTCCCAGCACCATTTTTGCCTATTATTCCAACAGATTCACCTTTTTTAATATCAAAATTAATATCTTCTAAAGCCAGGTATTCTTGTTGCGACTTACCTGTACCTATTATAAGTGTTGGATCTTCCTGACCTCTTATGCTAGCCCATTTCTTTCTTAAATCTTCAGAAAAAGACCCTGTATTAATTTCACCTAAATTGTACTTTTTGGAAAGATTTTCTACTTTAATCGCTATGTCAGACACGCTTTAAATTTCAGGTTACAAAACTAACAATATACTTTTGTAATTATGCATATGCAATTTAAACCCAAAATGGTGCTGGATGTCCGAAAAGCATTTGATTCCGGTATCGGTACTTATATCAGAAACCTTATTCCTTTCCTGAAAAAGGAATTTACTTTGGAACTTATAGGAGCAAAAAATGAACTCGAAGCTTTTGACTGCAAAATCCTGGAGACAGATTCTAAGGCATATTCTCTATCAGACTTTTACCTTCCTTCTATACTTTCAGGAACTACTGATATTTTCTGGACGCCACATTTCAATTATCCCCTTTTACCACCAAAAACCAAGCTGAAAGTTTCTACAGTTTATGATCTTTACCATAAAGCAAACTGGGATCTATTATCTCTGAAACAAAAGCTTACCTACACAGTGTTTTTGGAAAACGTTTCAAGGCAGGCTGATGTGATCTTCACTATTTCAGACTTTACCAAAGAGGAAATTGCCCGGTTTTATCCACGTATGTTAGCCAAAACCCATGTGATCCATTTGGGTGTGGACTTTGATGTTTTTAAACCAAAGCAAACTGGGTTAGCTCCTGAAGTTAAGGCAAGGTATTCTTTACCTGATAAATACATTTTGTTTGTTGGAAATTTAAAGCCTAACAAAAATATAATAGCCCTTTTAAAAGCCTACAAACTTTGGATAGAGGAGAAAGGCCCAACTGAAATCAAGATAGTTATTACAGGAAAAAAAGATGGTTTTAGAATTGGGGATAATGAAGCAGTGGACTACATAAACTCAAACGGACTTGAAAATAATGTAAGTTTTACTGGCTTCGTAGAGGAAATTCATCTTCCTGTTCTGTATCAAAATGCCTGGTTATTTGTTTTTCCCTCTTTGTATGAAGGTTTCGGATTACCTCCACTAGAAGCAATGGCTTGTGGCTGTCCGGTAACATGTTCGAAAAGTGCCAGCATTTCTGAAATTTGTCAGGACAAGACCTTTTATTTTGACGGACACAAACCAGAAGAATTGAAAGACTTATTCATCAAATTTAATTCTAACCAGGATTTGCTTGATCAAAATGCCTCGATTGCAGTAGATTGGGTTAAACGATATAATTGGGAACTAACTGCTGAAAAGCATATTAATATTTTGCATGATGAATTAAAAAGGAAATAATTATTCTTCCAAAAC
>JACMRH010000173.1 GCA_014376535.1 Cytophagales bacterium
AACCTTAGAGACTGATTGTGGAATAACTTCGGATGGCGTTGTTGTATTGTCCCATGATCCTCATATTCAGAATTCTAAAGCTATTAAAAACAATGGTGTTGCTTATAATCTTGCTGATGAGGTGTTGATAAAGGACTTAACACTTGCACAACTTCAATCAACTTTTAATCTGAACAAACTTTTAGGATCTGCATTCCCTAAGCAATTGAATGATACCACCTTGGTTCCAGTTGCGGTATCATTTGCCAAAGCAAATGGCCTGCTTCATCCTTACACCATCCCAACATTAAACCAGTTATTCGAATTTGTAAACTTTTATGTTACTTACTATACAACAGGTGATGGTAAAACTCATCCGGATGCTGTGAAAAGAGCAAAGAATGCAGCAAGGGTTCGATTTAATCTTGAAACTAAATTCAATCCAAGAACTGATATTGATGAAAGAGGAACACAATTCATCTCAAGGACTGCTCCCGCTGATTCATTTGCAGTGAAAATTGCTAAAATCATAATTGCAAAAGGGATGACAGAAAGAGCTGATATACAGAGTTTTGCTCATCAGACATTGCTGAAAGTGCAACAATCATTTCCTATGATCAGAACAGTCTATTTATTTACTGATGGACCAAAATTACCAACAAATGCAAATGACGGTGGAAATTTACAACCACAAGGATCGAATCTTAGTCCATGGCTTGGTGGTTTATACTGGCCATACAGAAGTACCAAATATAGTAACAGTTTCAGGGCACAAAGAAGTGGAGGTTTTGAAGGAACAGCATTATCTGTTGACAAGACTAAATTATTCCCTCTTTTAGAATTGCCACTTGCAGGCGACAACAATAAAACAATTCTAGCCCATGAATTTGATCTTGCAACTAAAACCTACACTGGAAAAAGCTACAAATACAAATTTGGCGAAGGAACTAATATAGGAGACTTCTGTATGTTCAATCAAAACAATGGACTTATTGTTGAAAGAGACAATAATCAGGGGCCCACTTCTAAAGTAAAAAGAATTTATAAAGTTACAATGAACGCTACTGACACTTTGACTAAAACGTTAGTTGCTGATTTACTTGATCTTCAAGATATTAATAATCTTTCCTCAGGTCTTACAACCTTAGCTAACGATTATGGTGTAGGAACAACTTATAAATTCCCTTATCAGACAATAGAAAGTATTATAGTAGTAGATTCCGCTACTTTGGTAACAATAAATGATAACAATTATCCATTTAGTGTAGGAAGACATGTCGGAGACATTGCAGTTACGACAGATGATATTACAGATGATAATGAAATGATCATGATAAAACTGGACCCTTCAAATAACATTGGGCATGTGATAGTTACCGGAACAGAAGAAGTATCTGATATTGCAAGATTTAACACAGCAATCAGCAACTATCCAAATCCATTTGCCAGTACTACAACTTTGTCTATATCTTTAACTAATACTAGTTATGTGAATGTTACTATTTCAAACATGATGGGTGAAACTATAGAGATCCTTGATTTAGGAAAGTTGAATGAAGGTTTTCATAACATAGACCTGAAAAATTGTAGTGGTCTTAAAAATGGAGTTTATACCATCAGGATGAAAACTGATGATAAGGAATTTATTACCAGGGCGGTAAAAACAAATTAATATTAACAAACCTACCTAAACTTTGGCCTTTGCAGGAAACTGCAAAGGCTTTTTTAATGGGCTAATAGCCAGTTTTCTCCAGTTCCAATACCAATTTCCATCGGAACCTCCAGCTCAATGGCGTTGATCATGTAATGAGCAATCTTTTCTTTTAATAATTCAAGTTCGGCTTTATGCACATCAAATAAAAGTTCGTCATGGACCTGTAAAATCATTTTTGATTTGAGATTTGACTCTTGCATCCATTTATGAATATTAACCATCGCCACTTTTATAATATCAGCTGCTGAGCCTTGGATTGGAGCGTTGATGGCGTTTCTTTCAGCCATTCCTCTTTGGGTAAAATTTGCCGAATTTATATCACGCAGGTATCTTCTTCGATGTAAGATTGTTTCAACAAATCCAGTTTCTCTGGCTTGATTAATAACATTATCCATATAAGTTTTAACAGCTGGAAATTGCACAAAATAGTTATCTATGATTTCTCCTGCTTCTTTTCTGGGTATATTTAATCTTTGTGATAGGCCAAAAGCTGATATTCCATAAATGATACCGAAATTTGCTGTTTTAGCTTTCCTTCTCATATCTGAAGTAACTTCTTCGACAGGTACTTTGAAAATTTTTGAAGCGGTAGAAGAGTGAATATCCAAACCATTTTTGAAGGCATCCAACATTGTTTCGTCCTTACAGAAAGAAGCCATAATCCGCAATTCAATCTGGGAATAGTCGGCAGACATTATTAAATAATTTTTGTCCCGGGGAATAAATGCCTTTCTAATTTCTCTTCCTTTTTCTGTCCTGATAGGAATATTTTGGAGGTTCGGATTTGTAGAACTTAATCGGCCGGTTGCTGCAACTGCCTGATTGAAAGAGGTATGTATTCTACCATCGATGGAGCTAATTAATGCAGGGAGAGAATCTACATAAGTTGATTTCAACTTTTGTAACTCCCTAAATTCTAAAATTTTATTTACGATAGGATGTACAAAAGCCAGTCTTGAAAGTACTTCCTCTCCAGTGGCGTATTGGCCTGTTGAGGTTTTTTTTGCTTTAGGGTCAATCCTAAGTTTATCGAATAGAATGGTTCCTAATTGTTTAGGAGATGACACATTAAAACTTTCCCCTGCCAATTCATAAATTTCCCGTTCATATGCTCGTATATCTATTTCAAGGCTCGCAGAATATTCACTTAGTGCCTGAGTATCTACTTTTATCCCATTTTTTTCAACATCGGCTAAAACTTTAATGAGTGGCCCTTCAACATTAAAAAGAAGATTTTCAAGATTATGCTTTTTTACCAGTGGTGCGAACTTATGCTTCAACCTCAATGTAATGTCTGAATCTTCAGCGGCATAATCCGAAATCTTTCTCAATTCAACTTCACGCATATTCCCTTGATTTACTCCTTTCTTCCCAATAAGGGACTCAATTGAAACAGGTGTATAATCCAGATAACTTTCGGCCAATATATCCATTCCATGCCTCATATCAGGTTCAATCAGGTAATGGGCAAGCATAGTATCGAAAAGTTCTCCATTTACCTGAATACCATAATTCAATAAAACCTGAATATCGTATTTCAGATTCTGACCGATTTTTTGAATTCCTGAGTTTGAAAAAACAGATTTAAAATTTTCAAGCAGATTGAGTGCTTCATTGCGATTTTCAGGAATGGGAATGTAAAATGCTTCACCTTCAAAATATGAGAACGATAAACCCACCAATTCTGCTTTTAGTGCATCTGTGCTAGTGGTTTCTGTATCAAAGCATATTTCATCCTGTTGTTCAAGATAAGAAACTAAATCTTCTATTTTATCCTGTGAATCAATAAGATAGTATTCATGAGATGAATTTTCTATTGAATATTTTTTTCTTGGTTTTTGTATTGATGATTCATCTTCCGAAGATTTAATCTGTTGTTCATTTACAGGTGAATCGAATAAACCGAATTGACCTGTTTGATTAGATTTTGGAACTGGAGATGCTTTCTCAGCTTCTTTACTTTCAGGAAATAATTTGGTTTTAATAGTCTTGAATTCCAGGTCCTCAAATAAAGGAACCAATAACTCTTTGACAGGGCCGGTATAAGTGAAAGATTCCTCTTCAAAATAGACAGGAACGTTTGTATCTATGGTGGCTAGTTCTTTTGATAATAATCCCTGTGCAGCAAAATTTACTACATTCTCTTTTAATTTACCAGTCAGTTTTTCAGTATTGGCCACCAGGTTCTCAACACTACCAAACTCTGCAATAAGTTTCTGGGCTGTTTTCTCTCCTATACCCGGAATTCCTGGAATATTATCGACACTATCGCCCATAAGACCCAGAATATCAATAACCTGACTTACTTTTTCTACACCAAATTTTGCCAGTACTTTCGGGATATCGTAGATTTCCGGGCCATTTCCCATGAATGCAGGACGGTATACAAAAACACATTCATTTACCAATTGACAATAATCTTTGTCAGAAGTCATCATATAAACCTGAAAACCCTGTGCACAAGCTTGTTTGGCCAAAGTTCCAACAATGTCATCTGCCTCAAAACCGGGCATCTCCAATACCGGCACACCAAATCCATTTAATATGTGCTTACAAATGGGTATTGCAATCCGTATATCTTCAGGTTGCTCTTGTCTGTTTGCTTTATAAGCTTCAAATGATTGATGGCGAAAGGTTGGTTCAGGTGTATCGAATGCCACAGCTATATGAGTAGGCTTCTCTTTTTGTATTACTTCAAGAAGTGTGTTTGTAAATCCAAGAACTGCACCAGTATTTAATCCTTTGGAACTGATACGCGGAGCCTTGCTGAATGCGAAGTGGGCACGATATATAAGGGCCATTGCATCCAGTAAAAATAATTTCTTGTTCATGTAGGATAAGTTAGAAAATATAACTTTTTTAATTGAGAGGAAGTTCTCAAATTTGAGAAGCCAAGTTCAATAGCAAATTACATTCTATTATTATAAATTAAAAAAGTAAAAAGTCTATATTTAATAAGTATAGAGGAAACAAAAATAATTGGATTTAATAAAAAAAATAACGCACTCAGGAATAAAGGATGGAATGGGCTTTCTTGAAAAAAGAAAGATTCAGATGGTAAACACGATTTCATTTTGTAGTGGAATAGTTGTTACATTTCTCCTTTGTTATTTTAGTTATCTTAATTTTCCTAAACCAGTTTTAATTATTCTTGGCCTATACTCCATAATCAATTTCCTGACTTTTGTTTTTTCCAAATACCTGGGTTCACTTTTTGCAAAATATGTCCTATTTATCAGTTCGCAGATAACTATTATTATTGTAGGTTCCTTCATCGCAAATAGTGATGTAGCTTTTCATATTGTGGCTTATTTGTGGCTAGGAACTTCGTTTAGTGTCGTTTTTGTTCTTTTCGACCTTAAAAACAGAATTCATATTTTCATTTGTTTCCTTATAACACTAATCTCATCATACATTGTACACCATCTTGATTATTATCTTCAATCAGATTTTGAGATGGAAATTTCCAATCGGGCATTTTTTCTATATGGTAATTTTGTTGGAGCATTTTGTTTGAATATTCTTACCATTTTACTTTTTCAATTTAGCTACACAGAATATTTTAAAGAGCTAATAGACAATTTAAAAGGCAAAAACAGAGAACTTGAAGAAAAAGAAGGTGAATTGTTTACGAGTCTTGAACAACTTCGTGCATCTCAGGCTGAATTAACAGGCAGTTATGATCTTTTAAAGGAGAAGCAAAATCAATTACAATCGCTTGCCAGTAACGTTCCTGGTGTAATTTTTAATATTGAAATCATCAATAACGCTATTATTAGCTTCAGGTATGTAAGTACCAGGGCAAAAGACTTTTTTGAGATTGACATTAAAGATATAATGCTCAATTCAAATGCCATATTCAACCAGGTATTGCCTGAATTCCGCAAAGACTTATATTCCCAACTACTTTATAAAGGCGAGGAAATTGTAAAGCTTACGCCTGAATTCAAAGTAGAAACGCCTTCAGGAGAAATAAAATGGATTAAAGCTGAAATGCTTTGTGAGCCAGTTTATGAAAATAAGAAACAAGTTAATGGTGTATTTATAGATATTACTGAAGAGAAGAACAAAGAAGCATATAAGGAGAAAATGCAAAAATCCTTGCTTGAAATTTCCAATGAAAGCAGTACTATTTCAGGAGACATCGTCAATACATTAAAAATGATAACAGATAGTACAAAATCCACCTTGAATGTGGACAGTGTAAGCATCTGGCTTTTAGAGAAAGACAAAAACGAATTACATTGTCATGAACATTCTTCAGTAAAGGAAACTGATTATGCGCGCGATCCTATTGACTTAAAGCAACTTGAGTATTACAGGTATTTTCTTGATGAACATAAGGTTATAATTGCATCTGATGCACAAAATCATCCAGCTACAAAGGAATTGTTTCAGAAAAACTATAAGCCTTCGCATGT
>JACMRH010000174.1 GCA_014376535.1 Cytophagales bacterium
AAGTATTTGCTGCCATTCCTGACCATGGTCTTATTTTATATCCAAGAATTTTCCCTGCACCACCGGTGCTTTCCAGCAAAACATACGGTGCAGTACCATTATAAATATGCAATCTTTCTGTAGGTGTGGCAGTTCCAATACCTACAAAGCCACCACCATTAAATATTGCATCATAATTTACTGTGCCGCCTGTAACTGATGATACATGTAATCCAATATTTGTAGAATTGGTACCGGTCCAGGTTCCGGTTGAAGTTATTTCAAGTCCTTTTTTGTCTACGTTAAGTTGAGTCGAAGTTGCTGTATTTGATAAAAATGTTCCGGCGTAATCTGTAATTAAATTTGTACCGCTTGCAACTACATGTAACCTCGAAGTTGGATTTAACACATTAATTCCCATATTTCCTATACTTGTTGCAATTCGCACGGCCGGTGCAGCTGTAGTATTGAATGCACAGAAATCAAAATAATCTTCACCGGCACCAGTTCCTGCTCCATTATCACCTAATTCAAACCGTAGGACAGAATTATCATAGGCTGTGTTTACACGATAAATAGCGACAGGATCCGAATTATTATAAAATTGAGAGAATTCAAGGCGATTGCCAGTTGCAACAGTGGCCATAGAGTCACCCAGTTGTATGTTTCCTGACACATGTAGCCTTTCTCTGGGTTTAATATTATTAATTCCTACATATCCACCTCCATTAAAAATAGCATCATAATTAGAAGTACCTCCAGTTACAGATGATACATGAAGACCTATATTTGCAGCTGTAGTGCCATTCCATGTACCTGTAGATGTAATTTCAAGGCCTTTTTTATAAATGCTTGATGTAGAAGAAGTAGCAGTATTAGATAAAAATGTTCCTGCATAATTTGTTGTTTTAGCATCATTTGCAATCACATGTAATTTTGAAGTAGGAGCAGATGTATTTATTCCAACATTCCCCAATCCCATAATTCTTACCTTCTCCGTAGGAGCTGCTCCACTACCTGTTGAGAATTTCATGTCAATATCATTCAATCCATTATTGAGGGCAGAAATATCTGCACCTCTTAACGTTGGAGATGATGATGGAGATAATCTTAAAACAACCTCGGTTCCAGCAGGATTAGCCCCGCCACCATTATTTTGCACTATTAATGGCATTGTAGAAGCACTTGCCGAACTTAAGGTCACGTGTAATTTTGTGGAAGGTGAAGTTTCATTGATACCTATGTTCCCTGTAGAAAGCGCTCTCATTCTTTCTGTTCCGGATGTTTTTAAAACAAAGTCAATAGCATCTGTTGTTCCCAGAAAATTAGTTCCAGCAATGGTTCCAGTATTACCCGTTATCGACCAGTTTGAAGCGTCCCCACCACCATCTCTTTTCAACCAATTGGTTCCGTCTGAAAAAACAGTTACTGATTGCCCTGCCTGAGTAAGAACATAATTTATTACACCATCTATAGTAGCTGTAACAGTTACATTAGCAGTACTGCCGGCAGTTCTTTTAATTTCGTAAACCCTGGCTGCACAAGTACTTGCCGTAGGCAAGGTAATGGCTATCGCACTGCTGTTATTACAAACTAGAGTACCATTTGTTTCATCTAATGTAATTCCAATTGTGGTTACTGTAACCTTTTTTCCTACAGATCCACTCACTTCGAATGATGATTTTGGAGTATTGGTATTTACTCCTACCCCATTTTGTGCTTTTAGATCAAATAAAATTGAAATTGAAAATAGTAGGATTAGTTTTGTAGAAAGGTTTTGTTTAAAATTTAACATAAAAGGTTAGTAGATTTACATTTTAAAATTAGAAAATAACGTAGATATATTTACGATATCGATTTTTTCTTACGGCAATTTTATTATTGAGTTGCATTCAAGTTTATATAACCTTATTAATTATAGTTTTTAATCTATTACCCTTAATTATTATCACTATACAAATGCTGATAAAATTAAGTAAACAAGATCTTTTAATAATTATAAAATCTGTTATCCAGGATTATTTTTAGGCTTTCAAAGGCGATTGAATATCCAAAAAGATATCAAATTTATCTGGATTTAGTACGCCAATCTTAATTAAACAATATTTTCAGTTCTTTAGACAACCAATTATTTGCATACATCCTACAAGACTTTTGGGAGATACTTTAATAACTCTTCAAACAGTTTGATAGAACTCCACAGGACAAACTCCTGCCTTTCCTTTTATGATTTCTGTGATCATTTGGACCCTAAAACAAGTTAGTGAGTTCAGTACTGCATTGTAAAAAATACGAGTTGCATACTCGCACTAGCAGGGCTGGTTTCGGATTTTTTAATCGACTTATTTAAATTAATTTTGTATTAATTACCAGACTCATGCTATATCTCACCTTTATTTTCAGATTCATACTTTGCATTTTATTTATAACCGGGCAACTATGTTTTGCACAAAAGGCAGGAGATGTTGACCCTTCTTTTATTTCAAACGCAATACTTGGTTCAGGTGAAATAATGACTTATACTATATATGAGGGGAAAATTATTTTAGCCAGAAAGCGGCCTACAGGTGCGGAAATTGTCCGCTACACTTTAGAAGGAAAAATAGACTTGAGTTTTAAGCCAACGTTTCTTAATTATATATTTGGATCAATCACCTCAGAAGTTAAAGTATATCAAATAACCGTACTATCAAATAAAAAGATTGCAGTCGCAGCAGACCACATATATGGAAATGTTAAAAACACAGGCGGTTTTATCCTTTTAAATCAGGATGGGTCAATAGATAGTACTTATAATTACACAGGCACTGGATCTCCGAAGAATTTTGCTGAACTCAGCAATGGAGGATTGTACTTTACATCATATAGTTATTCTAATGTTTCATGGGTAGATAAAGTAGAGCCCAATGGTCATTTGGACCCTAATTTTCAACAGGTCAAATTTGATGAACCTATAAATAGAATCATAGCCCAAAAAAGTGGAAAAGCCTTGGTTTTTGGACCATTTAAACAGGTTGTACACCAAGGGGTAGGATTTAAAATGAATAATTATGGAAGACTGTTAACCAATGGTTTGGTTGACACTTCCCTTTACCAGTCATCTGCAATAAATGGCTGGAGATTTATCCAGGAACTTCCTGATGAGACCTTAATTGGAATTGCTTCTTTCGCACCTGTGACGGCTACCAGCCCCATTTATCTATTCAAGTTTGATAAGGACATGCATCTTTTAAGCAGTGTCGCTTTAGAAGGCCTTAATGCAGAGAATGTTCTTTCAGTAAACAGAATGAAAGAAGGGGATTTATATATCCAGAAGGTTCTTGAGCATAACAGTAATGGTTATACCACAGAATTTGTAAAAGTTAACGTAAATGGCCAAACAGATCCTACATTTCATTTTGCAACAAAAGGTACTTACACAGATATTTTTTATCCGGATTTAACCGGGCTTTATACATATGGCTACAATGCAGTACCTTTTGGAATTTCAGAATATTACTTTTATCGTTTTGACCAAAGTGGAAATAAAGATCTCTCCTTTAGCTTTGACCTGGCCAAACCAAGTAATAATGCACTTGTCTTAAAAAATGGTAAAATTCTATACTTAGGAAGTGCTAATACGGACATAAAAGAAAGGATTAAATTAAAAAATCCTGATGGCAAGCCAGATTTATTGTTTCAACCTGATAGCCTCTTTCATCCTTTCAGCACAATTAATACCATGATTGAAACTGATAATGGTAACATATTGCTGGGTGGACAATTATACAATCCGGATAATAGTGAAAATAATTATCTGGTTGGTTATAAACAAAATGGCAATATTGATACTAGCTATAGGTCCAATAGCTTTAACGGTGGTGCAGTTAATAACATTTTTGAAATGGCTAATCAAAAGCTGCTTGTTGCTGGCTTCTTTTCCTCTTATGGGACCACTACGTTAAGATCACTTGCGCTATTAGATAAAAAAGGAAATCTTGATCAAACCTTTTATAACGAATTCAAAAACACTAACATTCGTTTTTCTGATGCTTCCAAAAGCCCTTTGGGAGATGTTTACATTGCTGACGCCTATATTCCAACTACGATTTATGTCATCAATCCACAAGGCTCATTAAAAAAGTCTTTCAAATTTAATACGCAACTATTTGACTGTTATGTGGCTAAGTTTAAGTTTAATTCAAAAAATGAAATAGTAACTATTCTAACTTACAAAGAAAACAATCAGGAGAAGCAGAGTGTTTTCCTTTTTAATGAATCCGGGCAATTAAAAAGTTCTTTTTCCTGCCCTTTAACTTTTAATAAAGCAGGCTTTGGTTGGAAATCTCTACTTCTTGAAATTCTTGATGATGACAGAATGCTGTTACATAATCCTAACGATTTTACAACTTTTCTAATTAATAGAGATGGGACTGTAGATAGTTCATTTACAATAGATTATCTTGATATCAACCAAGCTAAATTTATCACTAAATACGATTCAAAAAGAGTATTGATAGGTTATATGAAACAAGGTTCGAAATTGAATTCAGAAAATTTCATAGTGAATAGATTATCTGTTTTCCCAGAAATAGTTTTAGGAAATCAGGCAGCAATAGAGTGGTCAGGTGCCGAATTAATTAATAATATCTACCCGAACCCTGCAACTGATGAAATAACAGTTTCAAAGCCTGAAGATGGAAGATTTCAACTTTATACAAGCCTGGGAGTAACACATTTAAAACTTAATTTTAAGTCTGGACAGCAAAAAATATCCTTGTCTGGCATTCCCAATGGCATCTATTTATATGAAATCTATTCTGCCGAAAATATTCTAAGCAGCAAAGGCAAACTGATAATTAACCATTAAAAAAAACAGAAGCCATCTATCAGTAGTTTGTTTTCCGTGTCTAGCATTACTACAGGTTTCCTGTCCAAAGTTTAGCTTGCTAACTAAGGATAGGTAGTGAATTTCCCGAATAGACGAGAATTGCTTAGAGGTTGTAAATTTCTAATAAAAGAGTAGACAATATAACTCAGAGATTAGGAATGGCCTTACTTTGAAACTTTTATGTAAAGTATGTATGGCTATTAAAGGGTACAATAGCAGAAGTCTAAAAAGCTGTTTTTTATTTATTTAGTACAATATCTGTACATAGGACAATATTGAACTTAAAACTAATACATGAATTAATATTTTATTTATTTTATTAATGTTTTTTAATAAATAAATTGGTAAGTCCACCTTGTCTGACAAAATAGGTACCGGGTTTTAAATCTGCTACATTAAGCTTTTCATGTGATAGCATTATAAAAACCTCCTTTATTACCAAGCCTTCAATCGTACATATCGAAGCTAAATTTCCTATTTCGTAGTTGTCAATGTTTATAAAGTCCTCCACATAAGTGGGATAAATAAGACCCGTATTTTTCACTTCAATATTTGCTTCATTCGATTCATTTTCAAATTCGCCTCGTCTTAAATTTGATTCTGGAAACAATGCACTTGTTGGGACAATTTGTCTTATCAGGGAAGGGCCACTCCAATATAACCTGCAAGTAGCACCACCATTTCCATCAAAATATTCAATTTTGATATCATATAGCTTGTCTGCAACAAGGCTTATTGAACCTGAATATTCCTTTTCATTCTGGTAAAGCCATTTGTCAATGACGAGTTGGTTGTTTATCCATAACCGAACCCCGTCATCTGACTTTGTGTAAAATGTATAGAGTTGGGAATACTGTGGCTTTATTCTACCTATCCAGCGTACGGAAAACTGATCTGCACTTACTGCTGCATTTGGTGCCAGTGGCCAATAAAAATCTACGGTAGGATCGATCCGGGTAAAGGCGACAGTATTACTAAAACCTCCATACGTATTACTGTAATAACGTCCGGTTAATCCATTGACGGATGCTGCAGGAGTTACGGTAAGTACGGCATTATTGGAAATTAAGGTTCCGGTGGTATTCGTTATAAGACATCTGAAATTCGAACCAGTCATACTTTGGGTTATGCCATTTAAAGTGTATGTACTCTGAAAAGCACTTGCAATATTGACCCCATCCTTTTGCCATTGATATGTTAATCCCGATCCTGAGGCTATCACTGAAAACGTCGTGTTGGCTCCAACTAAAACTGAAATACTGGCAGGATGCTGGCTTATTACTGGCAATAGCGGTGTTACTGATAAAGACGCACTTGAAGAAATAACAGATCCAAATGAATTGGTAACTGTGCAAATAAAAACTGATCCATTATCGGCTAAAACCGGTGTATATGTGTAAGAAGCTTGTATAGCTCCAGGAATACTTACATTATTCCTTTTCCACTGGTAACTTAGGGGCGCTGTGCCAGATGAAGTTATTATAAAAGTAACACTGTTACCTTCTTTGATAGTTTTTCCGAAAGGCTGAAGGGTAATGGATGGTGCAACACCAATTAAGATTTTTGCCAAGCGGTCCTCAAAAGCTAGTCTGCTGGTTCTGTTTGAAACCTGATTCACCAAAATCCTGGCATCCCAGACATCCTTTTCTAATAAAGAATGCTCTGCTTTTAATACCGCTGAATCTGCCTTTAATGTCAATCCAGGCACAATTTCTTTGTAAATCATGACAGGAGCTTTTTGGCCTGTGTAAAGAAATTTGAAAGCGTAATCGGCCCAAAACTCGCGGATATGAAATGCCGTGGTTCCATAAAAATGAACTCCATCCCCATCAATCAACCATGATTGATTGTTTAGTGTGAATGGATAAAAATCTAGGTATCCTCTTCGTTCTATTGAATCCCAGAACATAGGTGTCATCTCTTTGATAATCTTATCAAGCGTATAGTTATAAGCTAGCGAGCCATTTTCCTGATTTAATCCACCATTTACCGGTGGCTGGTCAAATCCCAGGGACGAAGTTCTTTGATAATAATTCCTAAAGCTTAAACGTGAAAACAGAGGCAATTTATTGGCATTCTTAACAGCCTGAATAATATAC
>JACMRH010000175.1 GCA_014376535.1 Cytophagales bacterium
GATAATCTCGATACTATAAAGCCTACTGTCATTCTTGTTTTTGGGGCTACGGGTGACTTAGCAAAAAGAAAGCTTTTCCCCGCCTTTTATAATCTTTACCTTGATGGTCGTATGCCAGAAAAGTTTGAGATTATTGCGCTTGGAAGGGCAAAAATTACCGATGCACTATACCGAAACCTCGTGAGCGAGAACCTGACCGAGTTTTCCAGAAATAAAATAACCTCCAAAAAAGGATTCGAGCAATTTGCTTCTCATATCAGCTATTTGCAAAATGATATCGACAAAGAAGAATCATACTTGTTAATGAAACAAAAGCTGGATGCCATAGATTCGGCTTTTGGTGAACGTGCCAATCGACTTTTTTACCTCTCGATAGCGCCCTCTTTCATTGAAACAATTTCTAATAATATTAAGAAATTAGACCTTGCCGCTAATCCCGACCAAGATCGTATTATTATTGAAAAACCTTTTGGATACGATAAAAACTCTGCTGAACTACTAAATAAGCTTTTGTCAAAAACTTTTAAAGAGGAACAGATCTACCGTATAGACCACTATTTGGGCAAAGAAACAGTTCAAAATATCCTGGCTTTCCGCTTTGGGAATTCTATGTTTGAGCCCTTATGGAACCGTAACTTCATTGATTCAGTTCAGATAACAGTTGCTGAAGAAGTGGGTGTTGAAGACCGTGGTGGGTTTTATGAAGGCGCCGGAGCTTTAAGAGATATGATACAAAACCACCTGATGCAAATTTTGACTATGGTAGCAATGGAAGCGCCCACATCATTACAAGCAGATGAGATCAGAAACCGTAAAGCTGACGTTTTAAAAGCGATACGTCGTATAACTCCTGATGAAGTAGAACATTATACGGTGAGGGGCCAATACGATAAGGGATCGGTAAAAGGGAAATCGGTAGCCGGATATCTGCAAGAAAAGGGAGTTGATACAAACTCTAATACAGAAACATTTGTAGCAATGAAGTTTTATCTGGATAATTGGCGTTGGCAAGGTGTTCCTTTTTATGTTCGTACAGGGAAAAGAATGCAGGAAAAGCAATCATCAATTGTCATACAATTCCAGCCGGTACCCCATTCTACTTTTTCTTTTGGGAAAGAAGGTATGATGCCAAACCGCTTAATTATAAACATTCAGCCTGCAATGGATATTAGGTTGCAGTTCATGACCAAAAAACCGGGTCTATCACTTTCGCTAAAACCTGCAGAGATGGTTTTCGATTATTTTTCATGTTCTACTCAATCACCAGAAGCCTATGAAACTTTGCTATTAGATGCCTTGCAAGGAGATCCTACTTTATTCATGCGTTCCGATCAGGTCGAAGAAGCTTGGGATGTGGTAACAACTATTCAGGAAGCCTGGAAAAATGATAAGTCTTCAAGTTTACATAAATACAAAGCCGGGAGCTGGGGTCCTGATGCAGCAAATGAATTACTGGCCCGTCAGGGTCATTCTTGGGCATCAAACACACTTAATGAAGAAGTTGAAGTAGAAAAAATAGAAGAGCAAAAACAAAAAGCAGCAGCAGATGGTACGTATATTTAATAATAAA
>JACMRH010000176.1 GCA_014376535.1 Cytophagales bacterium
AGGAAATACACCTGTAGCTGCTGGTACAGCAACTAAAAGAGGTTATTGCATGGCGCAATTCTCAAATTGGGTTCGCCCGGGCTATGTTAGGGTAGATGCTATCAAACAACCAGTTACAAATGTATTCGTCTCAGCTTATAAAAAAGGTGATGATGTAGTCATTGTGGCAGTGAATAAAACTACTTCCTCAAAAACCTTGACCTTATCTATACCAGGAACAAAGGTTACTAAATGGGACCAGTATACGACCTCTGCTTCCAAAAATATAGCGAAGAGTAATAGCATAACTGCTGGAACTTCATTTCAGGTAACCCTTGATGCAGCAAGTGTCACTACTTTTAATGGAATAGCTCCTACTGTAACCGGATTGGAAGAAACAGATAATTCAATTAATACTGAAGTGTATCCAAATCCTTTTTATTCAGAAGGGGTTCAAATTAATAAATCAGGAAATTTCACCTACAGCATTAAAGATATGGGCGGAGTTATAATGGAATCTGGTCAGGGACAAAACAAACAAACAGTTGGTATGAAACTGGTAACGGGCGTTTACTTGCTTTCTCTGGAGCAAAATGGTATTGTGACTACCCATAAGATTGTGAGAAAATAAGATCTTCATTTTCCAATATGTCATATCGACACATTTAACCATTAAACAGGCTTTGGATTTTTTTGTTACTGACGCCTTCGCTTCAAGCGAAGGCGTCAGTTTTTTAGCCTGTTACGCGCTTGTCTTTTGCGATGTATCTAGCAAAACCCATAAGTGCACCAGTAAGCATAATGTTTCTGAAAAAATTGACCATTTCTAACTCCTTTTCTCTTTCGAAGTTTGCAGTCATTGCTTCGATACCTGTCTCATGGCCGATTGCTCTTGGTAAATGAACAAGAATCGCCATTAGTATGACATAAACAGCCATCATACAATAGGCAAGTTTATCATACTTTCCGATTACAGCACTTATGATAAAGGCCATGATACATCCTAAAGTGAAGTAGTTCCAGAGGTAAGGAAATGGAAGGTAATCTGGTACAAAGGCTGCACCAACAATAGGTTTGCCCATGTGAAGTCCAACATAAAGCAAATATGATAAAGGAAACAGGTAGCGACCTATTGATAAGATTTTGTCCATGTTCATAAGATTAGTTGGTTGGAAATGGAACTAAGGATCTGATTTCTACAGAACTGTGGGGGTATTTTAATATGGGGCAAGTTTTACTCCATTCCTGGACTTCCTCTAAACTTTCCGACTTGCAGATTAAAAATCCAGAAACTAAAACAGTGTTGGGTTCCTTGTGAGGTTGGCCGATGCTTAAACCCTCAATATTAACTATTGATGCATCATATCGAATAGGGGCAGTGCTGACCAATTTTCCCTGCATTGCAATGTTTCCAATCCAGGATTGCCACTTTGGCATGTCTTCAGCCATATCCTGTGAGGTTGCTAAGTATCCGTCTTCTGCACTGGCATTGCGAAATAATTGAAGGTAGTCTGTCATCGTTTTAAATTTTAATTGTGAAATGATACATCAAAGATCTGGTTCACAATTTTTACTGACGATGACAAAAGTCTACAATTTGGCTTTCAACCGGCTGAATACATCTTTGTTAATGCCAAGGTAGAAGGCAATAAGTTTACTGGATACTCTGGTCATTAAGGAGGGCCTCTTGTACATTAGCCATTTTATCCTATCCAGCCCAGAAAGAGAAACAAAGGTGTTGATCCGATAAACTGAATTGGCATATGAGGCTTCTAGCAACTGTTTATAAACCTTGTCGAATTGAGGTACCGTTTGCATCATTTCCTGAAAACCCTTTCTGTCAATTGCTAAAAGTTGTGAGGGTTCAATTGTTCTAATATTTTCTGTAGCCGGATTCCCACTACCAAAACTGATCAATTCGCTACACCAATTATCTTCTATTACAATGTCCCTTGTTGTTTCATTCATTTCATTGTCATAGACAAACACCTGCAAACATCCTTGAACTATGAAATAAACATATTTGCAAACCTCTCCTTGCTTCAAAAGCTGTTCATTTCTTTTAGTTACAATTGGCTTAAATTTTTCCAGAACAAGCTCAAGATTTTCAATGTCCTTTCCCAGGCGTTTGATGAGGTGATGTTTGAGAACGTCGATCATTTAAATTACTGTCTGAAATGGTTAGCTTTCATGTTGTCGGAGGCCAATCGCACAGGTACTTCAAGAAAATATATATAATTTGGCTTGCAGTTCAGAATGCTTTGGCTCCTTGTTAAAATATTTCAAGGCCAATAATCAGGACGTCATCTAATTGTTCGTTTTTACCCATCCAATCTTCAAAGCTCTTTTGTAAGCAGTTCATTCTATCTTGTAGAGGTAAATTCTGTAACACACACAATGTTTCCCTAAAGCGGGGGTACATATATTTGGCATTGCCCTCCGGACCTCCAATCTGGTCTGCAAACCCGTCACTAAAAAGGTAGATTTGATCCATTTTATTGAGTTGTATATGTTGGGTATGAAAAGAATAATTAGGCTTAATCTGTCTTCCGCCCACACCTTGCCTGTCAGGTTTATATATCTGAACTTTGCTATCCCTTACGATATATAAAGGGTTATTTGCTCCTGCATATTGCATGGTTCCCGCATCTTTGTTCCAAATACATAAAGCCACATCCATCCCGGCATTGATCTTCCCTTCTCTATATCTGTTAAGCGAATTAAGAATCTCCTGGTTTAAAAAAGTGACAATTTCTCCCGCTTCAGATAGCGGATTTTCTCTTACAATCTGATTAAGTGTTTCGTAGGCAATAAAGGTCATAAAGGCACCCGCTACTCCGTGACCTGTACAATCTATGGCAGCAATAAACCTGCGGCTGCCAATTTTTGCACACCAATAAAAATCTCCACTTACTAAATCTTTTGGTTTGAAAAGCACTTTGATATTTCCAAAATATTCTTCCAAAACCTCTTGCTCTGGCAATATTCCACCTTGAATTACCTCTGCCGCCTGAATACTTTCTGTTAGATTGGAATATAATCCAGCTAATTCACTATTAATGTTGCGTAAGGCATAGGTTTGAGCCTCTACCTCACTTTTAAGTTCCAGGTTTCGTTGTCTTATCAATCTGGTGCGCCAGTAAAAAATACCAAGTATGGTTCCTGCGATAGCTAATAGCATCAATGATCTGAACCACCACGTTTTCCACCAGGGTGGTAAAATTTCAATGTAGAGTTTTGAAATTTCAGTATTCCATTTCCCATCATTGTTTGCTCCTTTAACTTTAAAAATGTATTTTCCTGGATCCAGATTAGTGTATGTGGTCATGTGTGAACCTGGTCTGCTAAAACTCCAATGCCGGTCAAAACCTTCCAAAATATAGGAAAATCGGTTCTTTTCCGGAAGCACGAAATCTAAAGCTGCAAATTCAATACTTATCATATTGATATTGTGATCAAAGGTCAAAGTACTGTCGTTCCAGAATACGGCTCTCTTTTTTTTATAACCTGGAATTGTAGATAACGGCTCATTATAAATTCTGATATCAGAAATGGACACTTTTGGGAGATGTTCGTTTAATATTATCTGGCTGGGATGGAACCTGTTAAAACCATCGGTCCCTCCAAAGTATAAAATTCCGTTTTCATCTTTCCATTTGGATCCCTTGTTGAACTGTCCGGGCATTACACCGTCGTGCAAATCGAAATTGAGAAAATGCTCTGCACTCTTTTCTCTTTTTAAACAGGAAATTCCCACATCTGTAGCAAGCCATACGTTATCTTCATCGTCAGTCTGAATGCTCATTACCGCACTGCCTAACCATCCTGTGGAAGAAGGATAAAGTACAGGTTTTTCCTTTTTGTTATAAGGAATTTTACAAAAAGTAAGTTCGCCCCCTCCAATCCAAATGTTACCACTATTGTCCAGGCAAATATCAAACAGACTTCCGGGCAGCTTTACACCTGGATATTTATACTCTTGGAATTTATTAGAAATAGAATCAAAATAATGGAGGGTTTCAGCAAGAACCCAAAGAGTTCCTTTTTTATCAACCAGCATTTGCTCTACACGAGTGGTCCGAAGTCCGCTGTGGTCCACTTCATCATAGCAAAAATGATCTATGCGAGAAAGATCTTTAGAAATTCTTTCGATACCGTTGTTTAACGTTCCTATCCAGATCTGATGTTTTAGGTCTTCTGTGATGCACCAGGCGTGGTCGGAGTTTATCCGATCTTTTGATTCAAGAGAAAATGTTTTAAGATGACGGAATGTGGAATCAAAAACCGCTGCACCTCCAGCATAACTCCCCGACCAGATCCTCGATTTGCTGTCCACATACACTGACCTGGCAACAGACGAGTGTGGCATTTTGTGGTTTTCTTTTGAAAAGTAAGTGAATGTCTGATTTTTAGGATCGTATAAATTCAGCCCTCCACCATCTGTGCCAATCCATATTTTTCCATTTGAAGTTGCGCAAATATCTAATACTGACCCATGGTTTAATACTTTTCCGGGTTCGCCTTTGTCAGAGATAGTGTTGAATTTATGCCTGTATCCATTTATCATATTCAGTCCGCCATTGAATGTTCCAAAAAGCATCAAATCCGGTTCTATTTGGTTGATGGCATAGACAGTATTGCTGCTTATACTATTCGGATCTTTCGCATTTACTAAAAAATGGCTTGGTGCTTCTTCAGCCTGATTAAAGCAATATAATCCCCCATTGTCAGTGCCAACCCACATTCTACTCTGGCGGTCCCGGCCCAAACATAGGACCATATCAGATTGAAGTTTATTGTTTGCTGTACTTAAATGATTAATCGATTTTGTCTTTTTGTTGAAAATATAGAGTCCTTCGTATTCAGTACCAATCCAGATATAGCCCTGCGGATCTAAGGCCACTTTTCCGCCTATATTCATTAAACCTTTAGGGTTGTTTGAGTAAGTGATCGTTTCGGTTTTTCCGGTCACAGGATCATACTTCCCAATTTTGCGGGAGTTGCACACGAACCAAAGACAACCTTGGGCATCTTCAATAATGGATGAGAGAAAGATAGATTCATTTATACCTAAATTAATAGGGATTAGTTTTTGATGAATTTTGTCATAATACTCGAGACCTTCAGAAGATCCGACATATACAATTCCTGATTTGGCACAATAGACGGACAGCCACTTTTTATGTAATTTCCTTTTCTGATTTTTGTCAAGTGGCAAAAAAAGCCCCTTTGGATAGTCAAAGCGATAAAAGCCTAAAGTTATGTAACCTAAAATCAGCGAATGCTCCTGAGTAGATGTAATAAAATGGATATGGTTGTTTGGTAAAGAATTACTATCGTCAGGGTTGTATCGCCAGGATTGAAAGGAATATCCATTGTACATAGTTAAACCATTCAGACCACCGAACCACAAATGTCCATAGTAATCCTGTTCCATGCATAAAATATCATTTTCAGGCAATCCTTCCTTTCTAGTAATCTTATCAAAAATGATAGGTTGACTAAAGCCTGCCTTTAAAAAGAGAAATACAAATAAAAGGGTAATAAACCTCATTAAACGCTGTGGAATGGTAGAGTTGATATACGCATTATGAGACGCTTTGTTAGTTTTAGCACATGGTCCTTGTTCGGGTAGAAGCTTTATTCATGTAAGGTTCTTCTGTTTTTTGAGAAAATTTTATTAGAAATTCCTTACTAATCTACGACGGTTTACAATTGTTGTTCTTTGTAGAATGCTAACATTATTCTCGAATAAGTTAAAAACATTTCCAAAAAAATTATATTTCTTCTCTATTCTGTTAACCAATACCAAAGCTGGATTGTAGATAGGAACAATTTTGAATTAAAGAGGTCTGCCTAAATCCACCCTATGAAAACAACATTTTACAAGTATTCCAAACTGTTGGTGTTTTGTCTTCTCACTTCACGGCTATTTGCCCAGAATGCCCCCAATCCCCTCATTTATGCAGATGTACCTGATAATGATATTTTAAGAGTGGGGAATAATTACTACATGAGCAGTACAACTATGCATTGTAATCCTGGTATTCCGATCATGAAGTCCACAGATTTGGTCAATTGGTCCATCGTGAGTTATGTCTATTCAATAATGGCTAACACAGATGGCTTTAATCTCAACAACAATTTAGAAGAATATAGTGGAGGCTCATGGGCGAGTAGCATTAGTTTAAACAAAGGCATTTTTTACGTTACCACCTTTTCTTACACAACTGGCAAAACTTATATCTACAAAACAGCCGACATAGAAAAAGGACCTTGGAGCACCATTACTCTTAATAAAGTTTATCACGATCACTCATTGTTCTTTGATGACGATGGAAAAGTATACATG
>JACMRH010000177.1 GCA_014376535.1 Cytophagales bacterium
TACTTATCATTTACATAGCGAGACAGGCGAACCTCTATTTTCTTTTTCCAACGCTTCTGCTAATATGAACCTTGCAAAAGGACTCAATAAAATAAAATGCACATTTCCGCAAAATTTTTTAATGGCAGGAACATATTATCTTTCATTTTTTTTTATTAGAGATAAAGCAATTGCTGAATTTGTTGAAAAAGACATTATGAGTTTCACAATTTCTGATAGTGAAAGAGAATTAGGTACTTACATGGGGAAAGAACCTGGATTTATTAAACCTAAATTTTTGTGGGAAAATAATATATGATACCTGTAACAAAACCATTTTTACCTCCAATTGCCGAATATCAAAAGTACGTTGAAGGTATTTGGCAACGTAATTGGCTTACCAATAATGGTCCACTGGTAAATGAACTGGAACTTGCACTAAAGGATTATTTAAAAGTTCCGCACCTATTGTACCTCAACAATGGAACGATAGCTTTGCAAATAGCTATTAAAGCACTGCATTTAAAAGGGGATATCATCACCACTCCTTTCAGTTATGTGGCTACCACCTCATCCATTGTATGGGAAGGATGCAATCCTGTCTTTGCAGATATTGACCCACATACCTTAAATATTGACCCAGCAAAAATTGAAGCTGCCATCACACCAGCAACTACAGCCATATTGGCCACACATGTATATGGCAATCCCTGTGATATTGATACCATAAAGGCAATTGCAGACAAACATCACCTGAAAGTGATCTATGATGCTGCACATTGTTTTGGCACTACCTATAAAAATGAATCTGTTTTTGGTTTTGGTGATATCAGTACCACCAGTTTCCATGCCACCAAGCTTTTCCATACTACAGAGGGTGGTGCAGTTTTTACACCAGATGCCAACTTGCTCAAAGCCATGTCTTACTTAAGAAATTTTGGCCATAGCAATTCTGAAGAATTTGCGTCTATTGGTATCAACGGTAAAAATTCAGAATTCCATGCTGCCATGGGTATTTGTAATATGAAGTATATAGATGCCATTTTTGAAAGCAGGAAATTTATCTATGAAACCTACATGAACAAACTCGCAGGTTTGGATGTTCAGTACATTTTGGTTAACTCTGAATCAAAATGGAACCACTCCTACTTCCCTATCATTTTCAAGAGCGAAGCTGCTTTGTTAAAAGCCGTTGATGCTTTGAATGGCAACTGGATCTATCCAAGGCGTTACTTTTATCCTTCTCTGTCATCATTGGATTATGTAACAAAAGGCAATACGCCAATAAGTGATGATACATCACGTAGGGTGCTATGCTTACCTGTTTATTATGGCCTTACCGAAGAAGAAATTAACTTCATAGCCCGTATTTTACTAAGAACACAAAATTATTAAATGAAGCTGGCTATAATGCAACCATATTTTTTCCCTTACCTCGGTTACTACCAGTTATTGCAGGCTTCGGATACATTTGTGTTTTTTGATGATGTGAACTATATTAATAAAGGATGGATCAACAGGAACAATATGATTCAAAAAGATAAGCCTTTGATGTTTACCGTTCCATTGTTAAAAGCAAGTCAGAACAGGCTGATCAATGAAATTGAACTGCTGGATTTTGATAAATGGAAAAATGGTTTCTTGAAGCAAATACAGCATAATTACAGCAAAGCACCTTTTTATACTACTATTATTTCTTGGTTGAATAATGTGTTTGATAGCCAGCATTTCACACATATTGGCCAGTTGGCCATGGCCAGCATAAGTAGTGTAGCCAGTTTGTTGGAATTGGAGGTGCAGTTATTGAAATCTTCGGATATTGGTTACACTAGAGAAGATACAAGCAGTGGCCAGGATAAAATACTTAGCATCTGCTCTATTCTTAAAGCAGACCATTACATCAACGCCATTAATGGAAGGGAACTGTACAATCAAGAAAGTTTCGTTACTAAAAATGTGCTGTTGAGTTTTATACAGATGCCCGAAATCAGTTATCATCAATGGAACAATACCCCTTTTGTGCCTTATTTATCTATATTAGATGTTTTGATGTTCAACGGAACAGAAAAAACAAAACAGCTTTTACAACTATATTCTCTTAATTAATATTTATATATGGAACTGAACGATTTACTGAAAGAGGCATTCAATGCCCAACCAGCTTCAATAACGGATGAAACTAGGCTGATGAGCTTTGAAGAATGGGATTCCATGAACCACATGCTGTTTATCACAAAGCTGGAAGAAGCTTATGGTATAGAACTAACGGGTGATGAAATTGCCATGATGCAAACAGTGGGCGATGTAAAAAAAGTATTGGAGCAAAAAGCAAAATAAATACATGCAATTAAAAAATGCAAGGATAATCATTACTGGTGGTGCAAGTGGGTTTGGATACCATATGGCCATGGGTCTTGCCACCAAAGCAGCACATGTTTTTGTGGTAGATGTAAATGAAGATCAACTGTTAAGAAATGAATATGCTTCAAACATAACTACCATTTCATGCGACCTTACCCTGCCCGATGAGGTGGAGAAAATTGCAAAAACCATTTTCAATGATCATGGTGGTGCCAATGTGCTAATCAACAATGCTGGCATCATCCACAGCGAACCTTTGATTAACCTATTGCAAAGACCAGATAAGAAGCATAGCATCAGTAACTGGAAGAAAGTAATTGATGTAAACCTTAATGCTGTTTTTTATATGACAGCCTGTGTGGCGGAGCAACTGGTTACCAAAAAATCTGCTGGCGTCATCATCAATATCAGTTCCATTGCAGCACAGGGCAATATTGGACAATCTGCCTATAGTGCTACAAAGGCTGCAGTTGAAGCTTTGGCCAAAACATGGAGTAAGGAACTGGGCATGTTCAAAATAAGGTGTGCAAGCATTGCACCCGGTTTTTTTGATACCAGTTCTACACGCAGCAGCCTAAATGAACACATGCTAGCAAAATGGAAGAAAAGTGTTCCAATAAATACTTTGGGCAACCCTGATGAACTGATGATGGCAGTTGAGTTTATCATACAAAATGAATATTATAACGGCAAAACCTTATCACTTGATGGAGGTCTTACCTTATGAGTATGAATAATTACCACTACAACCTCGGCTTGTTATTTTACCAAACCACAGCTAATCAAGCAGAAAAAACTGCATTACGTTATCCTGATGGAACCACTTATTCCTATGATCAACTAAATGCTTTATCCAACAGGCTTGCAAGATTGTTGCTGGAAAGCAATATTAAAGCTGGCGATGTAATAGCCATCTTCAACCAGAAATCAGTATATGGATATTCACTGATGCTGGCATGTATAAAAACAGGCATTATTTATACAAATCTTGATAATACAAGCCCTTTGGCTAGGATTGAAAAAATTGTTGATACCTGTAAGCCTACAGCATTGTTTTTTGATGAAGCAGCAAGTGATGAAACTACTTTGAACCTTAATCACAAGCAAATTCCAATAACCTTTTTGCGTTCAGAGAAACTGCTTCAGCAAGTTGATACTTTAAGTAAAAACAACCTTGCAGAAACAGCCAATGTACATGGTGCACAACCATGTTATATCATGTTTACTTCTGGTTCAACAGGATTTCCTAAGGGTGCAGTAATGAGCCATAACAATGTGCTCAATTTTATACAATGGGGACAAACAGCTTTCTCTGTTACCCATGCAGATGTTTTTACCAATGTAAATCCTATTTACTTTGATAATTCAGTTTTTGATTTTTATACATCCTTGTTCTGTGGTGCAACCTTAGTTCCAATTAGCCATGAAATAGCAAAGGATGCAAAGCAATTGGTACAAGCAATTAACCAATCAGGCTGCACCATTTGGTTTTCTGTTCCTTCATTACTTGTGTACCTGCTTACCACAAGGGCATTAAGCAGTAATGACTTTGCTTCCATTAAAAGAATCGCTTTTGGCGGTGAGGGATTCCCTAAAAATAAACTAAAAGAACTGTTCCGGCTTTTTGGCAACAGGATTACACTGTACAATGTATATGGACCTACGGAATGTACCTGTATCTGTTCTTCTTATGTGATTTCAGAAAAGGACTTTGAAAACATGAACGAGCTGGCTCCATTGGGCTTCATGTCACCCAATTTTGGCTATGAAATATTGCCACAGAATGATGCAAACACTGAATATGGTGAGCTTGCCTTGCTGGGGCCATGTGTTGGTTTGGGTTACTACAATGATGCAGAACGAACATCCACTTCCTTTGTACAGAACAAGAAAGTGCAGTATCATCAGGTGATGTATAGAACAGGTGATTTGGTAGAACGAGCAGCCAATGGCTACCTTAATTTTAGAGGTCGTTCCGATAACCAAATAAAGCATATGGGTTATCGCATAGAACTGGAAGAAATAGAAGCAGCATTCAGTTCACTTTCATACATTAATGAAGTTGGTGTGGTGTACGAAAAGATCAGTGCCGAGCTTGGCCAGATTAAGGCTTTTGTAAATTTGAACAGCGATTCAAAAGAGGTAAAGGATATTACAGAAGATGTAAAAAAGATACTTCCTCCATATATGGTTCCAAGAAAGATTGTCGTAATGCCTTTATTACCCAAAAATGCCAATGGCAAAATTGATCGTAAACAACTGTTAACCGCTAAATAGTATGAGCAAGCCAATCATCATATTCGGAATAGGAAAAATTGCAGAAGTGGTGCATTATTATGCAGCCAATGAATGTGGGTTTACTGTAGCTGCTTTTTGTGTTGACAAAGTATATATAACCAGTGATAGTTTTGCAGGATTGCCAGTTGTTCCTTTTGAAAATATTGAAGAGCAATATTCCCCAGAAACCCATGACATGTTTGTGGCTGTTGGCTATCATGACTTGAATAAGTTACGAGCCACCAAATGTACAGAAGCCATCAGTAAAGGTTATCAGTTGGTTTCAATTGTAAGCCCAGCTGCACAATTGCCAGCAAACGTTGTTTATGGGCATAACTGTTTTATCATGCCCCCCTGCATTATCCATCCCTGTGTTACAATAGGCAACAATGTATTTGTTTGGAGTGGTGCCATGCTTGCACACCATTCAAGAGTAGAAGATAATTGCTGGCTTACATCTGCATGTAGCATTTCAGGAAATGTAACTATAGGTGAGAATAGTTTTTTGGCTGTGAATGCCACAGTTGGCCATAGCGTTGTTATTGGAAAGGATTGTTTTCTTGGAGCCAATACATTGGTTACCAAAAATTTGGAAGAAGGCAGAGTGGTCATAACAGAATCGTCTAAACCAATCCGTTTAAACAGTAATGAATTTTTGAGGATTTCTTCTTTTAGCAATTTGTAGTGGAATATGTTTATTTGGGAAAAACAGGGTATTGTAAAAAATGTAATAGAACAACTAGTCTGGGCCAAAACTCATGCTCAAGTTCCAACGCTACTTTTATTGGAAGATAGGCTTAGGGTTTATTTTTCAACTCGCCCTGAAGCAGGAATGACCATGACAACATTCTGTGATCTGGATTTGAATGATTTGACCAAGGTTATATATGTTCATGATAAGCCAATTCTAGATTTAGGAGAGCCAGGCTGCTTTGACCAATTTGGTATAATGCCAAGTTCAATTATTAAAAAAGACGGGTTGGTTTACTTATTCTATAGTGGATGGGCCAGAAGTGTTGGTGTTCCTTATAATAATTACACAGGAATAGCCATTAGTAAAGATGACGGCTTAACATTCAAAAAAATGTTTCAAGGGCCTGTTCTAGAAAGAACAAAATTTGAGCTTTTTTCTGCAACTTCCCCAGAGGTAATGTATGATGGCAATAGCTGGCATACATGGTATTGCTCTGGAACAAACTGGCATCATATTGATGGCAAATTTGAACATACATATGACATTAAGTATGCAAAGAGTTTAGACGGCATTAACTGGATTCAATTAAATGAAACAGTCATTTTTCAGAAAGATGAGTACGAAGCCATAACAAAACCAACAGTTATTGCAATTGATGGAACATTCCATATGTGGTTCTGCTACAGGGGCACTTTTGATTTCAGGAAAGTTGGTGAAACCTATAGCATTGGTTATGCTTCTTCATCTGATCTGAAAAATTGGAAACGTGATGATGCCAAATCAGGCATCGCTGTTTCGGAAAGTGGTTGGGATAGCCAGATGGTTGCTTATCCAGCCGTCATCAAAATAAAAGATGACTATTTTATGTTTTACAACGGAAACAATTTTGGCACAGAAGGATTCGGTATAGCTAAATTAAAAAAATAATATGCATAAAAATCACGATTACATTCCAGGCGATTTTGAAACACAGAAACATGCCCATAAAAAAGAAGCTTATTATGAAGGTATGTCTGCCATCAAGGATTTGAACTATTCTTTTGAAGACCTCATCCACTACTTTCCATGTTTTACTGGTGCACAAACTTTAACACGGTTCTTAAGTTTCTATGAATGCTATAAAAGTACTTTGGGTCTTGCTGGCCATATTGCAGAAGTGGGTATATATAAAGGAGCCTCAATGCTCTTCTTTAGTAAGCTGACCCAAATTTTCGAACCCAACTCCTTTACACAGGTTCATGGGTTTGATTGGTTCCAAGGCAACAACCCTTCAGAAGAAGAATCTTCAATTGTCAAGAATTCAGATATTGAGTCTTATGAAAGATTGATGAAACTGGTAAAAGCACAAGGGTTAGATAACATTGCAAAAGTGCATAAACTGGATGTAACCACTGAGCTTGATGCTTTTTTTGCCAAGCATAGCCATTTACAGTTTAAAATGGTTTTTCTGGATGCTGGTATGTACGAAGTGGTAAAAGCTTGCCTGCCCTATTTCTGGAGCCGTTTGAATAAAGGTGGCTACTTAATATTAGACCAGTTCAATTTCGACATTGCTCCAGGAGAGACAAGGGCTATTAAAGAGTACTTGGGTGAAGATGTGCAGATAAGAACATTCCCTTGGGGCTGGATGCCTACTGCTTACATCGTTAAATAAATACTTCCATGTCTATCAACTATACACTTAAAACAAGGCGTTTAGAGCTGAAGCCATTGGCTTTGTCTGATGCTGATGCCTTGTGGCCATATGTAAGCAATTCAGAAATATCTAAATTAATGGCTTGGGATGCACATCAAAATATTGAAACAACAATCAGTTTTTTGCAAGGCGTTCAAAAGAACTTTGATGATGGCAAAACCATTTCATGGGGCATCCATTTCGAAGGCAACATTATTGGTATCTTCTCCTTAATAAGCATTTTGAAAAGCCATCGATCATTGACTTTTGACAAAGCTGAGCTTGCTTATTGGATAGGTCCTGAATTTGCTGGCAAAGGATACATGACAGAGGCTGGAGAAGCAGTGCTTCATTTTGCTTTTGAAACTTTGGGGCTTAACAAAATATATGTTGGCCACCACGCAGGAAACGATAAATCAAAAGGCTTGATTGAACGGCTGAATTTCAAGTTTACCCATATCGAAGAACAAGCATTCAAAAAGCATGGGGATTGGATAGATGTGTTTTATTATCAAATGCTAAAAAAAGAGTATAATCAATTATATAAAACCAATATATGAGCAAGCTAGATTTTTCAGTTTTTGTGGATCCCCATACAAAAGAAAAACTTACTGCCAGAGGAAATTCTCTTGTAAGCAGTACATCAACATACAATAGCATCAAGAATGGCATTCCAGACTTGATTTTTCCAGCCATTCTTCCTGATGAGGATCAGCATTCCAAAAATTTTTATGAGGGAAGGGCACAACAATATGATGAAACCCTCCACCTTACTTTTTTTACGCATTCGCAGAATGAAGAAAATGTGAGGGAATCTTTTATTGATAAACTTCAAATAAAAAGTGACAGCAAGGTTTTGGAAATTGCTTGTGGTACTGGTAGGGATTCTGTTCTGATAGCTAAAAGGTTGTCTGGTAATGGTGAATTGCATGTACAGGATATTTCAGAAGATATGATCAACCGTTGCTTTGATAAGCTCAAGGATTTTGATATCAAAAAGTCCTTCTGCCTTTCAAATGCTGGTTACCTGCCTTATCCTGACAATTATTTTGATGCCACTTACAGTTTTGGTGCCATGGGAGAATTTTCAGATAAGAAGCAGTCAATTAAAGAAATGGTTCGTGTAACCAAGCCAGGCGGAAAAATTGTTTTTGGAGATGAGTGTGTGCCTGTTTGGTTAAGAAATACCACTTACTACAAAATCCTTATCACAACAAACCCAATGTTTTCAGCCGATCCACCTTTTAACGATATTCCTGTAGAAGCAAGGAATGTAAATATCCAATGGGTAATAGGCAGCACTTTTTATTTGATGGATTTTGAAGTAGGCGAAGGTGAACCAACTGCAAATTTTGATTTTGAAATACCAGGCGTTCGGGGTGGAACATACAGAACAAGATTTGAAGGAGCTTTGGAAGGAGTTATGCCAGAAACTAAACAAAAAGCATGGGAGTTTATTAAAGCAAATGGTCTAAACATGCATTCCTGGTTAGATCGAATAATTAATGATCAATTGAAAAGCCAATCCAATACTTAAAAAGTATTGAACCAATATATGTATTTTTTAATTTTTGTTGTTCTACACAAAACTTTAATTGTGCAATAATTTATGTTATAGTATGCCTAAATCTTTAATGAAATTTTATCAAAACTCTATTCCTTTAGTTAGTATTTGTTGCGTGACATATAACCATGAGAAGTATATTGGGAAAACTCTCGATGGATTTATAAGCCAACAAACTAAATTTCATTTTGAGGTACTAGTTCATGAAGATGCCTCAACCGATGGCACAGCTGGGATATTAAAAGAATATGAAATAAAGTATCCTAATATTTTTAGATGCGTTTATCAAACTGAGAATCAATTTTTAAAACAAAATACGCTCACGGATCTTTTGTTCCAGATGGCTAAAGGGAAATATATTGCTTTATGCGAAGGAGATGACTATTGGACAGACCCTTACAAGCTACAAAAGCAAGTAGATTTTTTAGAAGCCAATAAGGATTATGTTATTTGCTTTCATAATACAGAAGAGCGTTATGAAAACTCAGAAAAGCCTTCCTTTTTGTATTGTAGGGAGGATCAAAAAGAGACATCAACTTTAGAAGACCTGCTATATTTGAGTAATTTTATACCTACTTGTTCAGTGATTTTCAAAAATAATTTGTTTAATTCGTTTCCTAAGTGGTTTAGTGATTTAGGAATGGGCGACTGGGTGATACATATACTAAATTCACAATATGGTAAAATAAAATACATTAATGAGGTTATGGGTGTGCACCGCATTCATTCAGAAGGAGTATGGTCAAAAAACACTATTGATAAAAACTATATACTAGTTTATGAGGCATACGTTGCATTATCTAAACATTTTAGAAGTAACAGTTCTTTGTTAAAGATTACAAATGCGAAAGAAAAAGAATTTTTAGCTCTTATTTATACTTTTTACATCTACCAAAAGGATAAAAAAACTGCAGCTATTTACTTTAATAAATTTTTAAACAAAAATATTCTGCACATATTAAAAATAAGAGTGATAAAAGATTATGTAAAAATTTATCTAATAAAATGAGATTATTTCAACTTGCTCACCGAATATTATTTTTTGTAGAAAGGAAGATTTTTAAAAATTCAATAGCTAAAGAAAATAATAATAAACCATTTTTATCAATAGGGGAAAGCTTACTTTTTGATAATTTTTTTTTAAATGTTCGTTTACCTAAAGAAGGAAAAATCTATTTAAAGATAGGTGAAAACAGTATGATTGGTGGTGCATTTTCTTTCGAGTCTCCTACAGGGCATGTAATTATAGGAAATAGAGTTTATATTGGTGGTGGAAACATTATTTGCAACAATAAAATAGAAATTGAAGATGATGTTTTTATTTCTTGGGGAGTTTATTTATTTGATAATGACTCCCATTCATTAGATTACAAGCATCGTTTAATAGATATGGATAATCATTTAAAAGATTGGAGAAAAGGATTAAATAATTATAATACTTCAAAAGATTGGAGTAATGTAAAATCAGCCCCTATAAAAATATGTAAATACGCTTGGATTGGAATGGAGTGTAAAATTCTTAAAGGTGTTACAGTTGGAGAGGGTGCCATTATTGGAGCCGGAAGTGTTGTGACTAAAGATGTTGAACCATGGTCTATTGTGGGTGGTAACCCTGCAAAATTACTTAAAATGATACCTGAGAATTTGAGAAAAAGATGAATATTTTAATTTTAGGATCTGAAGGATTCATAGGTAGACATTTGGTGTTTTATTTTCGGAAGCAATCCTATAACGTAACTTGTGCAGACATAATCTTGAAAGTGGATAAAGATTATATATTAATAAATCCAGAAGCTCCAAATTTCGCTAGTCTTTTTCAAAATAAATTATTTCATGTATGTATCAATGCTACAGGGGCTGCTAATGTTCAATTCTCTTTTAGTTACCCCCACACAGATTTTTTCTTAAACACAGCTAACGTTTATGCGATTTTAGATGCCATAAAACTTTATAATGAAAATTGCGCTTTTATAAATTTAAGTAGTGCTGCTGTATATGGAAACCCAATAATACTCCCAATTAAAGAAAATCATATTTTAAAACCTACCTCTCCATATGGGCTCCATAAGCTATATAGTGAGCAGATATGCAATGAATTTTTTACTTTTTTTAAAATAAAAACATTAAGTGTAAGAATATTTTCTGCTTATGGCCCAGGTTTAAAAAAACAAATATTTTGGGATATGTTTCAGAAAGCAAAAAAA
>JACMRH010000178.1 GCA_014376535.1 Cytophagales bacterium
ATGGCGACTGACCTTTCATAATCTCCACTTATCTTTCCCTGCCAATAAACAAATAAGGGTGCATCCGGTATGTGCTTTAATCTTTCAGGATAGTCTGGATCATTGACACCAAATATGGAAATATTTTTGGTTTGAGCTTCCAATAATATTTTTTCGGCCGCATCTAAGGTCGATTTCTTTTGTATTTCAGTAGAAAGAACTTCTCCAATTCCAGGAACCCTTAAAAGTTTGCCTCTGGGCGTATCAAAAACAGCTTTAGCAGATCCAAAATGTGCAATAAGTTGTCTGGAAAGAATACTGCCTATGCCTGGGACCAAACTTAGTGCAATAAGGAAAGGAAGATCTTTATTTTGCATATCAAAAACCAAAAATAAACCTTAACACCAGATTTTTAACATAAATGAAGAAAGAATCCGGTTTTTTAAAGTTCACTTTGCTATTTATCATTACCTTTTTCTAATTTTGACGTAAGACGTGACTTTTTTTTACAAAAGTTACATTACAATTAAGCATTTTATAGATAGAAATTACGCTTCATTATTATGAAAAAGATATTTTCAATTGACAAATTCAAGAATATATTTTTATTAAAATTTTTATTCTTCCTCATAAATTTTCAAGCTGGCGCTCAATTTTTATACATCTCTGGCGGAAATCAATATTCAATGGTTGTTTGTGAGGATGGAAACTTAAAAGTATGGGGAACAATTATCGATGCCGCCGGACAGGAAATTAATGTTTCAGATCCAACAGTAATACCTGTATCTCTATCAGGATTAAAATTTAGTCAGGCTGATGCAGGTTCTGGTTATCATTTGGTAGCACTTGACTGTGAAAACAAAGTTTGGGCTTATGGAAGAAATTTTCAAGGACAGTTAGGCATTCCACCTAGTGGAAGTCAAGGCACGCCAGTACCGGTTTTAGGGATAGGTGGAGCAGTTGGAAGCCAATTAAGTAATGTTAAGTTTGTTTCAGGTTTAAATAATTCATCTTTGGCTCTTTTGAATTCCGGAGAGGTTGTTGTATGGGGGCAAAATACAAGAGGACAATTAGGAAGAGGAAACATTGTAAGCTCCCACATACCAGATTATGTGATGATTGATGCCAATACAAGACTTACAAACGTAAAACAAGTTGAAGGTGGTGATGACAATGGTTACGCCTTAACTTATGATGGCAAAGTTTATTCCTGGGGTGATAATTCTGATCCTAGCCTTGCATTAGGAAGGCCTTTGGGAAACAATACCTTTGCTCAACCAGTATTAGACGCCAACAATAATCCATTAACAGGAATACAATCTATTGCAGCAGGTGACAGACATGTAATAGCTTTGGGATTAGACGGTTCTGTATATAGTTGGGGAGGAAACTGGGGACCTGGTCAACTAGGAAATGGCAACACTACCAAACAACCTCAAGGTTTTGCAGGCAGAGTTTCTGGTGTAAATGGCGTTGGTTATTTAACAAACGGATCTTACATCGCTGCAGGACAAGCGAGTTCAATGGTTGTTTTAAAAGATGGTAGCCTTGTTACTTTTGGTGCAAATGGTATTTACACAACGGCAGGAACACCATCTCCTATTGGAGGAAATCTAGGTCAAGGTAGCACTGACGGCACCAAGTTTTCACCTTACCCTCAGTTTGCAAAAGATTGCTCAGGAAATAATCTTAAAAATATAAAAGTTGTTTCTGATGGAGATGCTGTTACATATGCAGTCAATTTCAATAATGAAATCTTTGTAATGGGTGGTAATACCGACGGAAATGGAACTCCAAACGGTGTTTTAGGTACAGGAAACACAAATCCAGTAGGCTGTGCTACCTCCCTATCGACATCTTTAAAAGATTGTAGAATTCCAGATCCTTGCCCCACACCATATTTGGGTACTGATTTAAATGCATGTTCAATTTCAGATTTAACTAACATCATTTTAAATACGACCAATTTTAAATCGTACAGCTATAAATGGTACTATAGAGTAAATTCTCAGGGGACATTCACCCAGGAAAATATAGCGGACACCAATATATTTAAACCGACCAAGCTTGGACAGTACATGGTTGAAGTTTCAATCAATCAGAGTTCATGTGCAAAATGTGAAATTGGCAGGGATACAATTATTCTTGATCAACCTACTATAAATGGTGGAGTATTTTGTAAGGAGCAGGAATTAGTCTTTAAAGTCCCTGCACCAGCAAATGGAAATTATTTATGGTGGAAATCATCGAATGGAACGGCGGACAGCCTTTCACCAAGAGGAAATTCTTTTACTTCAAACCTGTTACAATTAACACCAACTTACTCTGGACAAGACACTATATATACGCTATTTTATGAAGATAAAAAGGTTTACTCAGGTTCAGCAGGACCTTCTTCAACTGTAGCATTTAGCAATGGATATCCAAGAGAAGTAACAGATATAGAAAGAAATCGGATATATTTCAACGTCACAACTAAAATCACCTTGGAGGCGGTATCGCTTCGACTTTATAATTATTTTAGTGACAAACCTACTGATATTGAAATCACAATTTTCAAACCTAATAACAGTACAGTTACAAAAGTCGGCTCATTTAATGTGCCAATATCTTCAGGGAGTCCGGGTTCACCTATTAGATTTCCTTTAGGTATTTCGCTAGATCCTGGAACTGGGTACTACATCCAAATGACCAAGACCAGTAACACAAATGTAAAAATTGGTTTTTTTGAAAATAGCTCTGGGATCAGTTATCCATATACTTCTGGTGGGGATATTCCGGATTTTATCACCCTAACTGGAATTGGCACAAGAGGTGACGGTGGAAATATTCCAAATTCTTCTCCCGGAATTTTTAATTGGGAAATTTCTGGTACAAAAGGCGGTATTTGTGGTCGCACGAAGATTTCTATCACCAAAGATTGCCCCTGCAACAAACCTGCCATAAATATCACATCTTCTTCAGGACAAACTTCATTTTGCAGCAATGTACAAAACCAGTCACTTACACTAAAAGGAATTCCAACCCCTGCTACTCCAACTATAGACCCATTTAACTATCTGTATCAATGGTATAAAAATGGTTCTCCAATCAATACGAGTAATTCAGATGCTCTGATTGTAAATTCTAATTCAGGAGAAGCTGATTATACTATTAGAATTGGTCATACTTCTTTGCGAAGGGTCAAATGTTACACAGAACTAACCCAAAAAATCTCAATACAACCTAAAATTACCAACAATATAATCATAGGTAGCGATACTGTTTGCTCAGGAAGTTCCCCGAAAACAATAACCGGATCAGATCCCTTGGGCGGTACCGGCATCATCACTTTTGTTTGGCTACAATCACCCAATGAAAAAAGCGGCTACACTCCTATCAATTCCTCAAACACAAAAGACCTGACTCCGGGCGTTATGACCGCCAGTACATATTTCAGAAGATTAGTTTTAAGAGGTGTTTGTGCTGATACTTCATCTGCGGTAAGAATATTTGTTGATCCATCAATTTCAGATCCGGGTGTTTTTACAAGCAATCCTCCGGGAAGTTTACCCGTTATTTGTTCTGGATCTAAAATACCAAACCTGGTTTTTTCAGATGTAGTTGGTGGTACCGCTCCTTTTAAATACCAATGGGAAAATTCTACTAATAATATAGATTGGACAATTTTATCACAAGAAACTGGTGCATCTCTGGTAAACCTGCCCGTATTAACCCAAAAAACATATTTCAGAAGAAAAGTTAACTCCTTAAGATGTAATTCTGTCTCAGTTGCTGTTTTAGTTGGAGTTGATACTTCTGTTACGGATAATACTTTTGAAAATAATTCTCAATTTCAAATAATCTGTATTGGAGCCTCACCTTCATCAATTGTAGGCAATGTTCCTAAAGGAGGTGTTAAACCTTATATTTATAAATGGCAGGAATCAAATTCTGAAACTGGTCCTTTCACTGATATTGCAAATACTAATAACAAAGATTTTACACCTACATCTATTTCAAAAACAACCTTTTATAAAAGAGTTGTAACATCAAGTGGTGCATGTGCCAATGATATCTCTTCAACAACTGCGAAAATAACAGTAGACCCAGCCATTACTTCAGGAAGTATCCAACCAGCCCAACTTTTAATTTGTGCTGGAACTTCTCCTGTTTTAAATAATTTGGTTTCACCTACTGGAGGCACAAGGCCTTATAAATTTAAATGGCAGATCTTAAACGGCCTAACCTGGACAGACATTCCAACTTCAAACGATTCGGACTCAAGTTTGTCAAATGCCCCATCCATAAATGATGAAACCCAATTCAGAAGAATCGTTTTATCAGCTTTTAAATGCCAAAACACCTCTGATCCTGTTTCCGTGAAAACTACTGGCCAGATGCGTCCGGGGGAAATAAGATTAACCGACACCAGCGTTTGTGCAGGAAATATACCGGGCATTATTAAAAGTATTTCACAGGCAACCGGAGGAACAGGAAATACCGGAATAAAATACCAATGGGAAAGTTCTTTGGACGCAATAAACTGGACCCCAGTGAACAATGCTACTCTTGATTCTCTTTTGCCTGGAGCACTTACTGTAAATACTTATTACAGAAGAAAAGCATCTAACGGTACAGGAGTTTGTGATGAAGTGTACGCAGGTCCTGTTCTGATTAAACAATATATTAAATTAAATCCTGGATCCATACAAAGCACAGATACAAGTGTTTGTACCGGAAGCAACGCAGTAATCAGATCTGTTCTTAGCCCTGCTAACGGAAGCCCTTCAAAAACTTATTCCTGGAGAATTGCTTATGCTCCTGATTTTATTTACAAAGACACTATTGTAAATACGCTATCGCTTTCATTGTCTAACTTATCAAACTCCATTAAGGTAAAAAGAATTGTGAAAGATGATTGTGGTACTGACACTTCAGCCAATACGGTAACTATAAATGTTTTCCCTAAAGATATTGTAAGCATAAACATTACTACTGACTTAAGCCCAACGTTTTGTAGCGACAGACCTTTGGAATTAAGGGTAAGTGTTCAAAAAGCCGGTAACAGGTCAATTGTTTGGGAGTATAATAGCCAGCGTATTTCTTCTGTTCCTGATAGTATATTGGTGATAACCAAGCCAGTGAATGGTGCCAAAGTAAAAGCAATATCAACAACAGATCCTCGCTTAATTTGCACAACACCTTCTGCTACTTCGCAGGAAATAATTTTGAACATCAATGATCCAATTTCAGGAAATAACTTTGGTGGAAAATCACAGTCTTTGTGCCTGGGATCCGTTATTAGCCCAATTGAAGGAGGAACTACTACAGGTGGAATTCAACCATCAACTTATCAATGGCTGTCTTCTGAACAAGAAAATGGGTCTTTTAATCCTGTAGCAGGTGCAAACGGAAGTACTTTTACTCCGGTAATTTCGAAAACAACATTTTATAAAAGAATTGTAAGCTCAACAGGTGTTTGTAAAGCTGATACATCATCTGATTTTTTCAAGATCTTTATAGATCAACCAGTCGTAGCCGGGAAAGACAGCTTATTGATACCGACATTATGTATTGGGGACACACTTAGATTTATAAATCAGGTTCCGGCCTCAGGAGGATCTGTACCTCTTAGTTTCATCTGGGAATTGGCAACATCTGAAAATGGACCATGGTCATTACTCCCAAATCAAACAAATGAAGATCTTTCATATCCTAAGAAGAGCCTCGATTCATTGAAAAACACTTTCTTCTTCAGAAAAACTGTTAGATCAGAAATATGTTCAACAAGCCCTGTAGTGTTCAAAGCTGTAATTTGTCAAAAACCTTATGTTAAAAACTTTGATCTAAACCGAACCTGTGCTTTTACTGAAAGAACTTTTAATATTCTGGATACTATAATTGACCGGGAAAAAAGAAAAGGTGATTTCTCTACAAACGGACATAAATTGAAAGTAATTGGGATTGCAAAACCAGCGTCTCATGGGGAAACAGGCATCTTTACCCCGGGAACTCCAGGTTCCTTTACTTATAAATCTCAACCTGGTTTTATTGGTAAGGATACAGTCATTTTTAATATCCGTGAAGATGTTGATGTAAATGCACAATTCGTTACTAAAGCATTTTATTTCAACGTGTTACCTGTAAATCATCCACCAATAGTTAAACCAGAGTTGTACTCTACCTATAAAAACCAGTCAATTCCATACGGAAATATTCTGGCCAATGATTCAGACCCGGATATGGACACAATTTATGTATGGCCATCCATTGATAAAACTTACTTAAGAGATTCATTGATTGTACCTTATAAAAAATACATCAATACTGTTTTAAGGATGCCATTCAACGGAGAGATATCAATGTCTTACAAAGGTGAACTTACTTACAAACCGAAAGAAGATTTTGTGGGTAAGGATACAGCTATCTTCTATGTTTGCGACTACACTTCTTCGAGAGAGTATTGCACAATTGACCCATTTTATTGTAGAAAAGACACAGTTGTTTTTGATGTGAAACCTTACAGAATATTCATACCAGACGGATTTTCTCCCAATAATGATGGTGTAAATGACATGTTTGTAATCAGGTCCGAAGTTCCGCTGAATGTAGATATTAAACTTTATAACAGATGGGGTAACCTTGTTTATGAGAAAGATGGCTACCAAAATGACTTTGATGGCAGAGCCAACCGTGGGATTGTTATTGGTGATGGGCTACCTGATGGGACTTATTACCTGCACTACAATGTAAATGACAAATTAATAGATCCAAATCCAGGATTTAAATACATCACTATCAGCAGATAATTTTATTACTATCAGATTCTTATGAAAAAGAAAATAATAATGCTTTCATTTATGCTTTCTGGGGCCATTTATAGCATGGCCCAGCAAGATGCATTGTTCTCTCAGTACATGTTCAACATGATGCTGATTAATCCTGCCTACACAGGAAGCAGAGATGTAATCAGTCTTTCCGCGTTGTACAGGCAACAATGGTTGAATGTTCCAGGAGCTCCTCAAACTATGACTTTTAGTGCCGATGCCCCATTAAAAAAAGAAAAAATGGGCATTGGACTTACTGTCTTCAATGATAAAATCGGAGTTACTAACAGTACAGGATTTTATGGTAATTATGCTTACAGAGTAAAGATTTCTAATAAAGGCACATTTTCTATGGGCGCGAGTGTAGGATTGACGAACTATAAAGCAGATTTAGCCGGTGTAAAACATTCAGATGACGGTACAACAGATGCTGCATTTTCAGCTAATGTCAGCAAAATACTTCCCAATGTCGGACTTGGTCTTTTCTATAATACCGATAAATTCTATGCTGGAATTTCAATGCCACATGTTCTCAATAATAAATTAGAGAATGATCCGGGTATTACAGCCAGACAATACAGGCACGGATATATCTTAGGAGGATATGTTTTTTCATTAAATCATAATTTCAAACTAAGGCCTTCTGCTTTGCTAAAATTTGTTTCCGGGGCTCCTTTACAGTTAGACCTGAATGCAAATCTTTGGATGTATGACAAAATAGCCTTTGGATTATCCTACAGAAGTCTCGATGCTCCCCTGGCAATGGTAGAAGTACAAATCACAGATCAATTGCGTTTTGGTTATGCATTTGACTTTTCGCACAGCATTAATCCTGGTAATAATCTGGGCAGAACCACTCATGAAGTTTTGTTGCGTTACGAATTTGGTTACGACAAAGGCAAAGTATTAACTCCAAGATATTTCTAGTTAACATTTAAGTGTATGAAAAAGTATTTATTTATTTTATTTGGTTTGACATTTTTAGGAAACTCTGTTTTTGGCCAGACCAAATTCAGGGTTGCAGAAAAGCACTATGACAAAATGCGTTATGCAAGCGCAATAGAGTCTTATGAAGAAGCATTTAAATTTGTTTCCCCAACATCTGAAGCCTTACTTGAACTGGCAGATTCCTATTACAAAGTGGGTGATATGAAAAATGCTGAGAGAGTTTATAGAAGTTATATTTCTGATAGTGCTCTTGTGAATCCAGATTTGCACGCAAGTTTTCAATTTGCACAAACATTAGCCCAAAATGGTAAGTATGAAGAAGCAGCTGATTGGTTTGAAAAATACCACAAAGTAAAAACGCTCGAAAAAGACAATAGAGGAGAAGATTTTCACAAGGCATACAGGCACAACATACATGATTTTTACAAAGACTCTACCCTTTTTGATGTTTTTAGGTTAGATGTTAATTCCCCTCAAGCAGATTTTAGTCCGGTATTTTATGGGAAAGGTATAGTATTCACTTCTGGTAGGAAAATGGAAAACGGGGTAAGAAGGGTTCATGCATGGAATAATGCCGCTTATCTTGACATGTACTACGTTGACACAAATGGAGTAAATGAAAGGAATTACAACACACATATCGGGGAAGAACATGCTGCACATAAATCTTATAATTATCTGAATAGCAATGCTAAACTCCACTCTGATGAGACATACAGGACCAGCAATGATTCAAAAACACTGGGTTATCATGCGCATGTTTTCAAAGGAGCACCAACCGCAAACCATTCCGCAGATCCAAAACCCTTTAGTTCCACTTTAAACAGTAGAGCTCATGATGGTCCTTGTACATTCAATAAAGAACAAAACATGATTGTTTTCACAAGAAACAACAGAAAAGGTGGAGTTTCCAGAAGAAGCAGGGATAAGGTAAATAAGTTGGCTCTTTATATTGCCACAAAAAAAGACAGTTCTGAATCATGGAATAAACCGGAACCATTTCAATTTAATAATAAAGAGTACTCTTTTGCTCACCCAGCCTTCTCTCCTGATGGCAAGACATTATATTTTGCTTCAGATATGCCTGGCGGCTTCGGTGGAATGGATTTATTCAAATCAAAATTAGATGGCAAAAAATGGGGAAGGCCGGTTAATTTGGGAACTGAAGTGAACACAGAAGGAAATGATGTGTTTCCATTTGTTGACCAAAACAACGTACTGTACTTTTCTTCAAATGGCCATCCAGGTTTAGGTGGACTTGACCTATTTAAATTTGAAAATAATGTAGTCACCCACTTGAATTATCCAATCAGCTCAAAAAAAGATGATTTTGGAGTTGTAATATGGTCTGATGGAAGAAAAGGTTATTTGAGTTCAAACCGTGATTTAGGTGGTTTTGACGATGACCTTTATTTTTTCAAAGCATCAAAATCAATGCTTTTAAAAGGAAAAACCTTTGATGCCTATACCAAAAAGATTCTGAAAAATACAAGAATGGTTTTGCGTGACGAAAAAGGCAACCTTTTAGGCGAAACGATTAGTGATAGTTTAGGTGAATATTCTATGCCTATTGAACATGAAAAAGTCTACAAACTTAAAAGTTCTGCGAAAAGGTACCACGATACAACTGAGACTATCAAAACGGCCGGTACAAGAGGCCAGATTATTGACAAGGATGTTTACTTATGGAATAAGATTGACGTTGCCTTGCTTGGTGTGGTTACAGATCGTGAAACTAATAAGGCTTTAGATAATGTACATGTCCGATTTGAAGATCCCAAAACACGCCTGGATTTCTTTGATGTGCGCACAGGTGAAAATGGTAGTTTCAGAAATGCCGTCACAGAAAAGAGAATAAATGACACTATCGATATAGATATTCATCTAGAAAAAGACAAGTATTTGTCTAAAACTGTAAAGTTTATTGCTATTGTATCCGATTCAGGAGAAATACAATTAAGCCAAAAATTGGATTTAGCTATGGATAAAGTTAAAGTGGGAACCGATATTGGAAAAATCCTACACTTGAATCCTATTTACTTTGACCTCTCCAAATTTGATATACGTCCTGACGCGGCTCTTGAGTTGGATAAAGTTGTGACAATTATGCAAGAAAATCCAACCTTGGTTATAGAACTAGGTTCGCATACAGACTGTAGGTCAAGTAAGAAATTTAATCAGGACCTCTCAGAAAAAAGGGCAAAGGCTTCTGCAGCCTACATTGTTTCGAAAGGAATTGAAAGCAATAGGATAGTTGGAAAAGGATATGGTGAGAGCAAACTGATAAACAATTGTGCATGCGAAGACGCCAAAAAATCATCCTGTTTAGAAGAGGAGCATCAGTTGAACAGGAGAACAGAATTTCTTATCGTAAAAATGTAGGTTAGATTACAATTAAGTTTAAATAACCTTTGGGTAATAGATAATAGCTGATAGCTATTGATAATTCAATTTTGTTTGCTACTTAGTATTATTGCCAGAACTTGGAAAAATGACGTTAAGAATTTCTTTAGGAGTGTTAGCAAAAGAAAGAATGCCTGCTACAGCCTTAATTTATTAGTTCTTAAAAATTACCTGTTCGCAGGATTTCGTGTGTTGGGAGAGAATTTAGTCATTTCTTCCACAGCCTTGACTTTTTAGTTATTTGTGGTCAAGTAAAAAGAACTCTGAAAAAATGTTAAAGGAATTCTCTAATGGCTTTTTTAGTACTGAAAAATTGCTACCAATAAAGTGATTAGTAACTCGTAAATAATCATACTTTACAATTCAACAGCTTCCTATTTCTCAAAAACATATCGTACATTGTACATTGTACAATAATTCAGGGGTATTTATGGAAGCAAGGTTAACACTTAATACTACTTTAAGTGATTTTGAAAAATCATCTGGTCTTAACTTAAGTTCTTCGGAGGCAAAAAAATACCTTTCTGAACCGAAGTATAATATTTCTCCATCTGATTTCTTGCCTGTTACTTCAAACACAAAAAACGAGGAATTAAGCCTGTTTAAATGGGGCCTTATACCTGGTTGGACCACCTCCATTAAAACAACCAAAGGTTTAACAAGTATCTCAGTCGAAGCCTTTCGTAATAAACCAGTTCTTCAAAATGCTCTATCAGGAAAAAGATGTTTAATCTGGTGTAGTGGTTTCTTTTTATGGAAAGAGAGCGCTGCAGGAAAGATTCCTTTTTATATCACCTTAAAATCAGGTAAAACATTTACGATTGCAGGTTTCTGGGAAAGTTGGGATGAAGAAACAAGTAACACCTGTTGTTTGATAACACATGATTCAAAAACCTTTTTACCATTTTTTAAATCTGAAATGCCAGTTGTCTTACTTGAAAATAAGAGATCCTTATGGCTTAATGGATCAAATGATGCCCTGGAACTTTTAAGCTCAACTTCTTCGTTGATTGAAAGCAGTTATGATTATTACCCAGTAAACAGAAAGATTATTAAAAGTTCAGAAAACGATCCGAAATTCATTCAAAAAATTCCTTACCTGGTTGCTGAACAAACTAATATGTTTAGCTAATTCTAAATGGAAGAGGCAAAATACTCACCTGCCTTTTCAATAAATTCAATTTCAAATGCAGTAATTTCAGAGAATGAGGCTAATTCAAAAACAGCCTTTACCTCGCTGTTAAACTGGAATGGAACAACAAGTACATTTGCTGGTTTTAACTCGCCTGTAGCTGAAGTAATTTTCCAATAAGTATCAGGAACCTCTTTCATTAATATTGGCTTAGCGTCAAGAAATGACTGACCAACTATACCTTCACCCGGACTTACGGTTTCATGTTTGTTTCTATTTCCATCAAATGCATAAAGAACGCTGGTCTCGAGATAATAAGAAGAATTTTCAACATCCTGCTTCCTTACATAGAGAACAGATTGCCAGCCATTTAGATGTTTAGTTAAAAATGTTACACTCTGCTTTGCCATCTCATTAAAATCGTCTTTATTATTTCTTATAACCTCTGAAAACTTAGTTAAACCTTCATTTGCCCATATTCTTTTTTGGTCAGCTAATTTTACCTCTTTCATTTGCGATTGCATTTGAATTAATTCACCTGCAATAGTATGTTCATTCAAAACCAGGTTTAAATCATTCAAGCCCGACCATGTATTATCATAATTTCCAGAAGCCACTTTTTTAACAAACTCTGCTGTTTGTCTCATATTTTCAATTGAGGAATTAAGAATTTGAGGTTCAGTTAAACCATCAAGACTCGTGCCTGGATTAAAAAGATACTTCCTGTTGTTTTGCTCTAAATTCAAAAGAAGACGCTTTTTGTTCCTATTTTCTATACTAACAGTAGCGAGGGCCAATGCAAAAGTAGGAACAGAGAAAAGCACTAAAACTACTTTTAGCCATAGATTTTGTGCCATTGCTTTATTTACCTTCTGATCTGCCTTAATAATGAGGTCATCCTCGAAAGCTTCAAGTTTTTTAGTGTGTTCGTCCCAGGCTTTCCAGGCAAAATATCCTTTATCCTGGTTTAATTTTGATAAAAAAGTATCCGACCGACCTGCTCTTATATCTTCAGCCATTTTGGTGCAAAAATCCATATAGGATTGCACCTGAAAATTAACCTGATTAAGTTCTTTAACATCATAATTCTGTGTGTCTAATTCTGCTTTCAAATGCCCAAAAATCTGATTGCTAGATTCTGAAGCTTTTAGCATAGGCTGTAAAAGGCCTTCATTTTTAGTTATAGCAAAACCACGCAAACCAAGGTCAATACTGTGTAGGACTTCCCTTAATATTAGTGAATTTGTTTGAAGTATATCCTGGGCCTGAGCCTTCACATTTAAATTCTTTGTGATTTCTGAATTGTTCAATCTTGTCATGATCAAACTTATAATCATGATGAACAATACCATTCCCAATAAAATGTACAGAATATATTTCTTTATAAATGACATTTTGAGTTTATAAATATTGTTTAGAATCCGGGCCCATATTAAAAATAAGGTCAATTATTGAAAGGCCGGGAATAAAAGAAGATCCAAAAACCTGTCTGTATGGTATACTTGTCTTTACACTAGAATGTTGTGTTATATAAATAATTCTTGAAAATTTTGGATTTTCTGCAGTGTTAAGTTCACACTGCAAATTTGTAGAAATCTTTAAAACCTTGATAATGAGTTTAAGTTGCTCTAAATTAAAAGTAAACAATAATGGAATTTTTCTCAGGTAAATTTCTTGAAAATGAGGGAAATAATATTCAAAGAAAGGAGAATGTTTATAAGCGCTCTCAATTGACTTCAAATGGTTCTTGACCCAGGACTGATCATAATCTATTTTCACATCTGTGATTTTTTTTTGATCATGTTTCACCGGAATTGTAAGTTCCAGTACCCCATTTGCCGTTAGAATGGATGTTCTGTTTCTTAAAGTTTGCTTCTGATAATTCTCATCGGTGTGGATGAGGATTGAGTCGTAACTTTGTATTAAACTAAAAGTAGGTATTAAAGGTAAATAGTGAAGCTGAAAAATTGGCATTTCTACCCCATTACTCATTGTATAATACATTAAGCAATGTCTGTCCTACGGCCTTTAAAGTCTGTTTATCAATATTTTGGATATTGTCGTTGTGTGTATGCCATGTTGGACTGAAATAAGAACCGTCAGAAGGTTCCCATTCAATAATATCTACCATAGGGATTTTAGCATCACGGTTTACATAATAATGGTCGTCAATTATTTCATCGGTTATTTGTGATACAAATTGCGAACCATATCCTGCAGTTGAAGCTGTTTGCCAGATTTTCTTTTGCACTTCAGGGGCGAAATAAGCAGAAGTACCATCCATAGCAAACCTGGCATTTTTACCACCAACCATATCCAATAATATACCAAAATAGGCATTGTAATTTACTGCATGCTTGTTTTTTGACCAATATTGAGAACCAAAGCACCAACTGTCTTTCATCTCAGGAAAGCCTGAATTTTCCGGTTGTCCGTAGTCTTCACCATCAAAAAGTATAAAATCCACCCCAATTTTAAAAGATGTATCAGCTTGTAACAACCTGGACAATTCCAAAATCACTCCTACCCCACTGGCACCATCGTTTGCTCCGTCTATAGGGCTATTAGTATTCCCCTTATCGTTATCAGCGAATGGTCTGGCATCCCAATGAGAAGCAATTATAATTCTTTTAGAAGCTGTTGGATTTACAGAAGAAATGATATTCCGTAGTTTCAATATTTTACCATCAAATGCCTTAGATGTAAAATTCTGATCTAAAACACTTTTTGAATATCTTTTTAATGTAGTTGATAGATATTCACCACATTGAATATGTGGTTTAGTATTGGGCACCCTTGGACCAAATTCAGTTTGTTTTGATATAAAGTTATATGCTGAATCTGCATTAAAGTCAGGGACTTTCCTAGATACAACTTGAATGCTATTTTCTTTAACCTGATTCTTCGCCGACTTCTCATCGCAAGAAATAAGCATAATTCCAAAGCAAAATATTAATAGTAATAACCGTGACATACAATAAACTTTAACTGCAAAAATAGGTAAATCTTATCAGGTAAAAGCCTGAGCATTACTTTGAAATAACTTTATAAGCACTAACATGGTTCCCGAAAAAGGTTGGGACCACAAGAAGCTTAGAGTCCTCTATAAAATCAATATCTGCTGAATTTATTTTTATGCTTTTAGTATCCAGTATTTTCCAATTAGCACCTTTTGCATTCACAAAGTACAATTCACCGTTCCAGTTTGATACAAAGTAATTTCCATTGTTATCAGTTGCGATACCGTCTGCAGAAGGCATATGTTCAGAGAATTTCGCAAAGCTTTTGTTTTTGGGATTAATACTATACAAGACACCTTCATTCATGTTTGCTAAAAAATATAAACCTTTAGAGATGAAAATACCATTAGGTTTATCAAGTTTATTTCTTTCAATCCATAATTCTAATTTTCCACTTTTAAGCCTGAAGACTTTATTGGCAAATGAATCAGTTACATATACAATACCATTTGCATCTACTGCAACATCATTAAAAAAAATTGCACCTTCTATTGTATGCTTTTTAAGGATATTTCCGGTTGCAATGTCGACTTCAACTAAGTTCTTTAAATCTCCAACATAAAGCTTTCCATTATATGTGGCCATTCCTTTAGGGTCATCCAGACCAGTCACCCATTTAAGATTGTTAATTTTACCCTGGATGTTAAGAACAGATATAAATCCATCCTGATCTGCTGCTTTGTCATGAATTGAATTCATGTTAGTTACATATATTTCATTTTTAGCCTTATTATAGAAAACAGATTCAGGAGTTCTCAAAAGGGTATCTGAGGTCCAGATTTTTTCCAGTGAAACCGGAGATTGGGCAAAAGAGCATAAAAATTTACCTAAGAAAATAAGAGAAAGTAAAAATGATTTCATAATAAGCTAGATTTTACTCAAAAATAAAGGTTTTATCGCCAATGGCAATAAAACCTTTATTTAATGAATAAGTGCTTTCTTACTTCAATAAGACTTTAAATTCTACTCTTCTGTTTAATTTCCTTCCAGTAGAAGTAGAATTATCCGCTACCGGGCTAGCTTCACCATAACTTTTAGCAACAATTCTTTTTGAATCTAAACCGGATTTTTCAGACAAATAATTTACAACTGCATTTGCCCTCTTATAAGCTAATTTGTCATTATAAGATTCACTTCCAATATTATCCGTATATCCTGAAACCTGCACTTTCATGGTTTTTTTATCTTTCAGAATTTTTGCTAACCTGTTTAATTCCAGATACGATGACTTTTTCAAACTAAACTGATCAGTATCAAAAAAGAGGTTATTAAGGGTAATAGTCTGTCCAACTTCAATTGGAGCAATAAAAAGATCTTTTCTAATTTCAGAATATTGACTAAGATTTGATAAATCCATGTTTAAATGGACAGAAACAAACTCCATTTTTTCAGCCAGGTATCCGTAATTTTTACCAGCTGGTAATACAATTTCATAAGTTGCATTGGTTGGGTTTGAAACTGCAACTCCAACCTCCTGACCAGTTTCAAGGTCTTCAAATATAATTTTCACATCAGGTTCTGGTCTTTTAGTCTTGCTATTCATAACACGGCCTTTTATCAAAACAACCGGCAATGGCCTTACAAATTCTGGAAGATTCACTGTGTACATATCTACATCTTCTGCACTATGGCCTTTGGAAGTAAAATAAGCCATATCACCCTCAGCAGAAAGTGTAAAATAAGATTCATCGTAAGTTGTGTTGATAAGGGAACCCAAATTTTCTGGTTTAGACCAATTCAACCAGGTATCATCCAAACGACGTGACACATAAATATCGCTTCCACCATATCCTCCTAAACCATCAGAAGTAAAATATAATGTCTTGTCATCAGATGCGAGGAACGGAGCTGCTTCAGTTTTTCTTGTATTAATTACTTTACCTAAGTTCATTGGCTTGCTCCATAAACTATCATTTTTATAAAAACTTACATAAATATCCCTGTCTCCTTCTGTCTCACCTTTTCTCTCTCCTGAAATGAGGAGTATACGTTGGCTGTTAGACATGTAATAATTTACCCTGTCATTGACATTTCTCTCATCTTCAATATTTAATCTTTTAGGAAATGACCAGCCTTTTGCCGTCCGACGGCTTATTGAAACACCATCATCCATAGTACCGTCTTTTTTGTATGAATTCCCTAATAAAACTGTGTTTCCATCAGGAGAAATTGAATTGATAAAATTTGGGTCTTTTGTATTCAATGGAATTCCCATATTTTTAGCTGGAGACCATTTCTGTTGTTGCTCATCCCAGTTAGAGTACCAAATGTCTTCTACATCGGCAGCACCTCCTGTATTTTTAGGATCGTAACGACGGCTGAAATACAAAGTTTTACCATCAGGTGAAGGTAAAGGACCAAGTTCAGGATAAACAGAGTTTACTTCATCCCCAAGTTTTTTAATGTTAACTCCAATATCAGATATCTCAGAAGGTTTAGTAAGGAAATCTGCTGGCTTATCAGATTCTGTAATTCCAATTGCATCAATACCTATTTTCTGATCTTTAAATGGTTTAAACACAATTTTCAGCGCGAGAACATAATAATCAAGATCAGCGGTGTTAACATAAAAAACCCGGCTTTTATCTTTTATTGATTTTGGCTTGTATGTAGCAATTGAATATTCTTTACCTTCTGCATCATAAGCAAAAATCTGCGTGATGGAACCAGGGTTAAAAGATTCAACTATCACAATTTTTTTCGGAATAATTGGAGTTTGAAAACCAACTTTAATAAACTCTTGCTTATTACTTTCTTTAGGTTCCCATGCGTGCTCACTAGACATGCCTGCTGGTGATACATTTGGTGCTCCAATTGCCTGTTTTGCTGATGCCCATTTATTGTCCTTTTGCGAAGAATAATCAAGTACCCTAAACGCCCACTGGATGCTTTGTGCTTTTGAAGAAAGGAGAACTGTAAAGAATAGACAGCTAAAAATTATTTGTTTCATATTAAGGATTGTTAACGAATTGTAAAACCCTTATTATAAAATTTCCGTGCCGTTTATTTTGTAATTATCAATTACTCTTCATAAGACCAGCCGATGCCGGATTTCATATCTTTAATAACTAACTTTTGAGACTTAAACCAGGCTCTAACCTGATCTACTTTTTCATATTGCTTGTTAAGCTTAAAATCACTATAAAGTTCCAGGATTGCATTGATTAGAATTTCTTTATCTGCCGGATTTTCGTTTACCAATCCTAATATTTCTTCTACAAATAGAAGATAAACAGATTTTAACCTGTTAAAAGATATTTCATCCAATTCCCCAACCAATTGTGGATTAATCTGGTAAGTATTTATTTTCTTTAACAAATTGAATAGATGCGAAATGGTAACAGCTGTATTAAAATCGTCATTCATACCATCATAACAACCATCACACGCATCATTTACAATTTTTATAGCTTCCTGTGACAAAGTAACATTTTCAGAGCTATATATGAGTGTTTTTAAGGCCATTAAACCATTCATAATTCTGTTGTAGGCTTTATTGGAAGCCTTTAGTGCGTCATTCGAGAAATCAATGGTACTTCTATATTGCGCCTGAAGTATAAAAAACCTTACTGTCATTGGTGAATAGCCTTTCTCCAATAATGAATGGTTTCCAGAGAAAATATCTTTTAGTATGATAAAGTTACCCAGGGATTTACCCATTTTTTGCCCATTGACAGTAACCATATTATTATGCAGCCAATACTTTGCAGGATCCTGACCGTTACCAACTTTACTTTGTGCAATTTCACATTCATGATGAGGGAACATCAAATCAAGTCCACCACCATGAATATCAAATCTTTCGCCCAGGTATTTTTGGCTCATAGCTGAACATTCTATATGCCAGCCAGGAAATCCTTCTCCCCATGGAGATTCCCATTTCATGATATGTTCCGAGGAAGCTTTTTTCCATAATGCAAAATCCAAAGCACCTCTCTTCTCTCCTTGTCCATCCAAGTTTCTGGTATTGGATAACATATCTTCAATTATCCTACCTGAAAGTTTACCATAATCTCCTGATTTACTGTACTTTTCTACATCAAAATAGACAGACCCCTGGCTTTCATAAGCAAATCCCTGATCTATAATTTTATTGATTAAACCGATTTGTTCGGTTATATGTCCTGTAGCTAAAGGTTCAATACTTGGTGGTAACACGTTGAGGGATCTCATATCATCCCTGTAACTATTCAGATAGTTTTGTGCAACTTCCATTGGCTCAAGCTGTTCTAGCCTGGCCCTTTTAGCAATTTTATCATCACCTGAGTCAGCATCATTTTCTAAATGGCCAACATCGGTAACATTTCTTATATATCTTACTTTATATCCTGAAGCTTTTAGGAACCTAAAAATAATATCAAAGTTTACTGCTGCTCTTCCGTGACCCAAATGTCCATGTCCATAAACTGTTGGCCCACAAACATACATACCCACAAAAGGGGGATTTAAAGGTTCAAACTTTTCCTTTTTCCTGCTAAGCGTGTTGTAAACATTCAATTCCATAGAGACAAAAATAAATAACAATTAACTATCAATCACATTATTTAGAAATTGCTTAAATAATATGGATAAAAATGCCTTCTATCATGTGATCAATGTTATTCTGGCATAAAAAACTGATTTATGGTGTGAATTATGTAAATGGGTTTGATCATTTAAAATTGATAATCGTCAATAGTTAATTAATATTGAATATGAGTTTACCCAACCTTATTTTATTCGACATACCGGTTCTTCACAAGCAATTGTTGCCATTGACATTTACCAGGCCTATATCAGAAATCAGGTGTGGTATTTTTAATTTAAGAGAAAAATGGGAATTTCATTTCGGTAAAGCATCCTGGCTTACTGAAGATTATTTAAAAGAAGTCTTCCCGTGTAAATACTCTGTTGTCAACCTTTATATCAATTCTGCAGTAATTTCTAATCCATCATTGGTAGAATCCATTTCTAAACTCCAACACAATGAGGCACTTTTCTATAAAGAGAACTTGTTGGCTTTAAGATCTGGAGAACTCAAGAGAGAAGACATTTTTACCATTTCCACTAAAAAAATTGAGTTAGAAAATGTGAAATTAATCGAACGGCCATGGCATATTTTTCAATTTAACGGAAATGAAATAAAAAATGATTTTGAACTCATAAAATCAAAAAGAATGAATAATGGTGTTCAGGATAAGTATACCATAGTTTACAATCCTGAACAGGTATTTATAGATGAAAATGTAAAAATAAAAGCTGCTGTATTCAATGCAGAAGCCGGTCCGATTTACATTGGTCCAAATTGTGAGGTTCAGGAAGGAAGTTTAATTCGTGGACCTTTTGCAATGGGCGAGGGAAGTGTACTTAGCATGGGTTGTAAGATAAAAGGAGACACCACAATTGGACCTTTCTGTAAAATTGGCGGCGAAATAAGTAACTCTGTCGTTTTTGGTTATAGCAACAAAGGTCACGATGGTTTTATGGGTAATTCTGTTTTAGGTGAATGGTGCAATCTGGGAGCTGACACAAATACATCCAATTTAAAAAATAACTATTCTGATGTTAGCGTTTACAGTTATGCGGAAAATGGCATGGTAAATACAGGTTCTCAGTTTTGTGGACTTACCATGGGCGACCATTCTAAAGCTGGCATCAATACCATGTTCAATACAGGAACAGTAGTTGGTGTAAGTGCCAATGTTTTTGAAGGTGATTTTCCACCTAAACACGTTCCTTCCTTTTCATGGGGTAAAGAGGTTTATGAATTTAGTAAATCTATTGAAACAGCTAAAAAGGTAATGTTGAGGCGAGGGAAAATTTTGAGCGAAGAGGGCGTTAGAGTTTTGGAGAAGGTATTTAATTATGAGTTATAAATGATAAATGTTGACAATTAATAATTATTAGTTATAAATGATGAATGTTAATAATTATAAATTATGAGTTATAAATGATGAATGGAAAGAATGTATTAGTTGAGAAATCATTTTTGTTTGCTATTAAAATCATCAAGGTTTATAAAATACTTTGTGAACATAAGAAAGAATATGTTTTGAGTAAACAACTTTTAAGAAGTGGCACTGCTATAGGAGCATTAATCCGTGAAGCTAACAATGCAGAAAGTAAAGCTGATTTTATTCATAAATTGGGAATTCTCAAAAAGAATGTGATGAATCAATTTACTGGATAGAATTGCTTATTGAAACGGATTATATAGCTGAATCTGATGGAAATCTCATCCGGAATGATGCAATAGAATTATTGAAAATCATTCGTTCATCCATTTTAACAACTAAAAGTAGGTTAGTAACATCAAAAATTCATAATTCATAATTCATAATTCATAATTCATAACTCATAATTCATAACTCATAATTAAATACATAATTCATAATTTGAAACGGATCCTCTACATTACCCCCTATTACAAACCTTCCTGGTTTTATGGTGGCCCACCAAAATGCATTGCTGAGCAGGCTGAATATTTGGTTGCCAATTATGATTGCAGCATTAATGTTGTGACTCTTAATCAAAATGGGTCTGAAAAGTTATTTGAAAGTAAGGAACCTGTTGTTAAAAATATTGAAGGCGTAACAGTGCATTACCTTCCTGCATCAGAGTCTAAATTTGGAAGAGCTTATTTTTCTTCACCATTTTTAAAAAAATACCTTCAACAGTTTAAGGATTTTGATATTATCCATATTCACATGCTGTTCAATGCTTTTTCAACTGATGGGGCCTCATTTGCTATTAGAAATAAAATACCTTTTGGTTATTCGGTTCATGGAATGCTTGATCGGTTTTCTTTAACCAGGTCCAAATGGATGAAATTGGCACACCGGTTTTTCTATGAGGATAAATATTTAAAAAAAGCTTCTTTCGTTCATTTTACTACTGAAAGTGAAAAGAAAAATGCGGTGTTTCCGAGAGGAATTAAACCAATCATTATTCCGATAGGTGTAATTTTTGAGCCCTATGAACAATACCCTGCAATTTATGCCCAAGAAGATTTGAAGATGATCTACTTAAGCAGGATTAACAGAAAAAAAGGCCTTGATTTACTTATAAAAGCTGTTGGACAATTGTCTACAAACATCAAAGACAGAGTGTTATTGGATATTTTTGGAGAGGATGATGACAATTTCTTACCTGAATTAAAAAGTATTGTTAGAGCAAATCAACTGGAAAACATTATAAGTTTTAAAGGAAAGTTAAAACCTGAGGACCGGAATAAAATACTTCAAACTTATGATCTGTTGGTATTGACAAGCCATCAGGAAAACTTTGGTTTGGCAGTTGCAGAAGCCTTAGATCAAAAAATTCCTGTATTAATATCAGATAAGGTCAATCTTTGCAATGAAGTTGAAGATCATAATTGTGGCTGGGTTACTACTTTAAATGAAAAAACCATTACAAAGAAAATCGAAGAAGCCTTTCGTACACCTAAACACATGAGAAAGCAAATGGGTGAGGCCGGACATAAATTCGTTCGCAATAGCTTTGGCTTTGATAAAGTAGGTGAAAGTTATTGGAAG
>JACMRH010000179.1 GCA_014376535.1 Cytophagales bacterium
AGGGAAGGTGAAAAAGGAAGATAAAGTAATACAAATCACTTACGATCAAATCAAACAATCTAAAGTCCAGGTTTCTTTTAATTAACCCAGAATGGAAGCAGCGAGCTTAATTGAATCGTTTTCGGAATTCGCGAAACAAAAAAACATAGACCGTCCTACGATGATTAAAATTCTCGAAGACGTGTTTCGTGCTATGATCCGGAAAAAATTCGAATCGGATGAAAACTTCGATATTATCATCAATACAGACAAAGGAGACCTGGAAATATGGCGCTTCCGGGAAATTGTAGACGATGAATTTGCAGAAGACAGTTTCGATTTTGATGCCAACAAGCATATTTCGCTAACCGACGCACATAATATTGAAAAAGACTTTGAAGTAGGTGAGGAGCTTGCTGAAGAAGTTAAACTAATTGATTTTGGACGGAGAACTGTACTTACAGCCCGTCAGACATTAATTCAGAAAGTAAAGGACCTTGAAAAAGATCTTTTGTTCCAAAAATATAAAGACATAGTAGGTGAAATTCTTTCAGCTGAAGTCTACCAGGTTTTAGGAAAAGAGGTTCTTTTAACTGATGGTGACGGAAATGAATTAACTCTTCCAAAATCCGAGCAAATCAGTAAAGACAGGTTCAGAAAAGGTGAAAGCGTTAGAGCAGTAGTTCATAAAGTTGATATGAACAATGGCAATCCTAAAATAATTCTTTCCCGTACATCACCGGTTTTTCTGGAGAGATTATTTGAACAGGAAGTTCCAGAAGTATTTGATGGTCTTATTTCTATTAAGAAAATAGTACGCGAACCAGGGGAAAGAGCTAAAGTTGCAGTAGAATCTTATGACGACCGTATTGATCCGGTTGGAGCTTGCGTTGGTTTGAAAGGATCTCGTATTCATGCAATAGTGCGCGAATTGCAGAATGAAAATATCGATGTTATCAATTACACTGATAATACAGATCTGTTCATTTCAAGATCTTTAAGCCCAGCCAAAATTTCGTCTATAAAATTAGATGGAACTGGAAAAAGGGCTGCGGTGTATCTTAAGCCAGACCAGGTTTCTATGGCGATCGGCAAAGGTGGATTAAATATTAAACTTGCAAGTAAGCTTGTTGGGTATGAAATTGATGTTTACAGAGAGCTCGAAACAGGTGAAGAAGAAGATGTTGACCTTTCTGAATTCTCGGATGAAATTGATGCGTGGATTATAGAGGAATTCAAGAAAATAGGTCTTGATACAGCAAAATCTGTATTGGCTTTAACTGTTGAAGAACTTGCAAGAAGAACAGAATTAGAAGAAGAAACAGTAACAGAAGTCTTTAATATCTTAAAAGTGGAATTTGAATAGATTTTAGAATCATTTCTGCGCTTGGGAGTTAATAAAAAAAGGTCATATATTAGAATAATTATTGCTGATAAAGCATGTCTGAAGAAAAAGGATACCGTTTAGGTCAAGTTGCCAGAAAGATTAATGTAGGCTTAAATACGCTGGCAGATCATTTGGCGTCAAAAGGCCACAAAGTGGAAAATAACCCCAATGCCCGGATTACCGAAGAGCATTACAATATTTTATTGAAGGAATTTCAATCTTCATTTCAAGATAAAAAAGAAGCTTCCGAATTGGTTATCGGAGGAAAACGTGCTGATTTCCAATCTGCAAGAAACGTTGTTGAAACTGCACCTGTAGAAAAGAAAGCACCTGAACCCGTTCAGAAAGTAGAAAATGCTTCTTCAGAAAAAGTAGTGCTTCAAGGTTTAAACGTTTTAGGGAAAATTGACCTTAACGCTAAAAAACCTGCTGAGCAAGTTAAAAAGACAATTCCTGAACCTGTTGAAGCTGTTGTTGAGAAACCTGTCGAAAAAATTGTTGAGAAACCTGTTGAAAAACCTATAGAGAAAATCGAAGAACCTATTGTTAAAGTAGTTATTCCTGAACCAGTAGTTCAACAAGAAGTTAAGCCAGTTGTTGTTCCTGAACCAGAAGTAAAAGAAACTAAAATTGAAGCTCCGGTTGAAAAACCTGTACTTACAACAGTTGTAGAGGCTCCAGTTGTTGAAGATCCAACAGTTACAGCTAATCCGGATGTAGAATTATACAAAGGAAAAGCTGATACATTAAAGGGGTTGTCAGTTTTAGGAAAAATAGAATTACCTGTTGAGAAGGATAAATCTCAAAAACCTTCTCATAGCAGAGAGGATGATAAAAAGAAACGTAAAAGAATAAGTGGGCATAAAGCTGTAGTAGATTTTGCTAACAGACCACAAAACAATGCTGGAGGTAACAATTCAAACAATACATCCACTCCTGGACAAAGACCCGCTGGAACAGGAACACCTGGGCAAAGACCAGCCGGTAATAATACTGGAACAAACAACAATAATCGCGACGCAAACAAAAAAGGTAAAGAAACCATAACTACCAAGGAGATTCAAGGTAACCTTAAATCAACTTTGGCAAAACTTGGTTCTGGAAAAAGCCAGTTTGCAAACCGTACGAAATATCGTAAAGATAAACGTCAGGCATTTGCAGATGGTGCTGAAGAAAGAGCATTACAAGCTCAGGAAGAAGCGAAAATATTAAAAGTAACCGAATTCGTTTCTGCAAATGAAATGGCCTCTATGATGGATATTTCTGTCAATGAAGTTATATCAGCTTGTATGGGACTTGGCATGTTCGTTTCTATAAACCAGAGACTTGATGCTGAGATGATTACCTTGATAGCACATGAATTTGGGTTTGATACTCAGTTTACTACTGCTGAAGATGAATTAACCGTAGAGGAAGCAGCAGACGAAGAAGGATCACAAACAGAGCGTGCCCCTATCGTTACCATTATGGGTCACGTTGACCATGGTAAAACATCACTTCTGGATTATATCAGGAGGACTAAAGTTACAGCTTCTGAAGCTGGTGGTATAACGCAGCACATTGGTGCTTATGACGTTACAACATCAACAGGAAGAAAAATCACATTCCTTGACACACCTGGTCATGAGGCGTTTACCGCCATGCGTGCCCGTGGAGCGAAAGTTACTGATATAGTAATTATTGTAGTGGCAGCTGACGATAATGTGATGCCTCAAACAAAAGAGGCAATAAACCATGCTCAGTTAGCTGGTGTACCAATCATCATTGCATTAAATAAAATAGACAAACCGGCAGCAAATCCGGATAAGATAAAAGAAGAACTTTCTCAATTAAACATTCTTGTAGAAGATTGGGGAGGTAAATATCAGTGTGAGCATATTTCTGCAAAAACTGGTATAGGAATTGAAAGTTTACTTGAAAAGGTACTTCTGGAAGCAGATATTCTTGAATTAAAAGCAAATTCAGATAAAAAAGCAATTGGTACCATTATTGAAGCTTCCTTGGATAAAGGTCGTGGTTTTGTTACCACAGTACTTGTTCAGTCAGGAACTTTAAATATTGGAGATATGATGCTTGCTGGTCAACATTATGGCAAGGTAAAAGCCATGTTTGATCATACTGGTAAAAAATTGATCACTGCCGGACCTTCTACTCCTGCTTTGGTTCTTGGTTTAGATGGAGCACCTCAGGCTGGCGACAAGTTCAATATTATGGAATCTGATAAAGAGGCCCGCGATATTGCAACCAAACGAGGCATGATCTTGCGTGAGCAGGCAATCCGTACACGTAAACACATTACCCTTGATGAGATCGGAAGACGTCTTGCAATTGGTAACTTCAAACAGTTGAACATCATTGTGAAGGCTGACTTTGATGGTTCTGTTGAAGCACTTTCGGATTCATTATTAAAACTATCAACCCCTGAAATTCAGGTTTCAATCATCCATAAAGGAGTTGGACAGATTTCTGAATCTGATGTACTTCTAGCTTCTGCATCTGATGCGATTATCTTAGGTTTCCAGGTAAGACCTTCAGGAAATGCGAAGAAAGTAGCAGAACAGGAACAAATTGAAATTAGATTCTACTCTATCATCTACGACGCTATTAATGAGTTAAAAGATGCAATGGAAGGTATGCTGGCTCCAACAATAGAAGAAGTTGTAACAGGTGTGGCTGAAGTAAGAGAAGTATTCAAAATCAGTAACAAAGGTACTGTTGCAGGTTGTATGGTACTGGATGGTAACATCAAACGTAACCAGGCAGTAAGGTTAGTTCGTGATGGAATCGTTCTTTACACAGGAAAAATCGATGCTCTAAAACGTTTCAAAGACGATGTCGGAGATGTTAAATTTGGTTTCGAATGTGGTATCAGTCTTAAAGACTTCCATGATATCGAAGAAAAAGATACTATTGAATGCTTCGAACAAAAAGAGACTAAGAGAAAGCTTTAATCAGCTTTTAAAAAGAGATGAAGGTCTGCAATTAATTTTGCAGGCCTTTTTTTTGTTTAAAATGAAGTTGAAGTGTTAGATTTTTGAAAGATCCATTTCCATTCTATTCCAATTGAAACAGCCGCAAAAGAGTAAACAGGTCTTTCGGTAAGGCTTTCTTGAGTGGAATAGTCGGAGTTCGTTGTATACAAAAAATAGGAACCGGCAAAGTTAGCATGACCTTCGGGGTGTCTAGTTTCAACTTTATTTGGAGAATACCATTTGGGAGAACAAGAGGCATAAAGACCAATCGATGACTTTTTGCTGATAGTTTTCTCCATATGTACTTTGGCGTTCATTCCATACATTAAAGAACCTTTTAAAACCTGAACAGATAGTGTGGGATTTGTAAAATGATCTTCAATCTGCGCTTTCACCCTCTGTTCCTGCATTCCTGATTGGATGATTTGAATCCTTGCCAGGCCTAGATAGCCTGATAAAGAACCTGATAATCTTGTTTTAGAATTTAAGTTTTTGTAGTAACCAATACCGGGCTGAATGCCGATGGAGTACATACTTACAATATTTACTCCATTCCATTGGTATTCTCTTGAAGACTTCCCATTTATATCGTTTAAGTATAAATTATAACTACTGAATTGCCTCTGGAATTTATCTGAAATACCATATTCAAAATTCAATAAGTATATAATCTTTCCGGCAGTCTCATATCCAATTTCCAAACCAATAGTTTTTCCACTACCGAAAGCTATCTTAGGGTAATGTTGCTCCTTGTTAGTAGCCAGCGCATTTTGATTTTCTTCTATCAAAAGATTATGTGTTTCATTGAAGCTTCCTTTACTTCTGTGCGATTGATAGTGAAGTTCTTTATTTCGAACACCAAAATTATAAGAGATGCTGGGTTTCAGGTAAAACCTTTGGGCATAGAGTTGATCTTGAACAAATAAGATTCCTATATATAATAATATTCTCTGATAGCCTTGTGCTTTCATAGGTCTCTAAAATTGTAAGCTAGTAAATTGAATTGCTGTGAAAGATCTATAAAATAGGAGTTTCATTAATACTCCCGTCCTTACAAACCAACACCCTTGCCGGGAACTGCTGAAGAAAACTCACATTATGTGTAGCCATCAGAATTGATGTACCACTTTTATTTATTTCTAAAAATAACCTCATAATACCTTCTGCCACTTCTGTGTCCAGGTTTCCTGTTGGCTCATCAGCTATAAGAAGTTGAGGTTCATTCAATAAGGCACGAGCTATTACAACTCTTTGTTGCTCGCCACCTGATAATTGCAAAGGATACTTTTCGTGTACAGAACTCAGGCCCACCCTTAATAAAACGTCATGTACCCTGGCTCTGATTTTATTTTTATTACCCCATCCCGTTGCTTTTAATACAAAAGCCAGGTTTTCAAAAATATTTCTATCTGATAAAAGTTGAAAATCCTGAAATACAATTCCAATTTTTCTTCGAAGGTATGCGATTTTTCTAGATCGTATTTTCAGTAAATTATAGCCAGCTACATCTGCTTTGCCTTGTTTGATCCTTACATCTGCATATATGCTTTTAAGCAAAGAAGATTTTCCACTACCAGTTCTTCCAACCAGGTATACAAATTCACCTTTGTTGATAGCAACATTGACGTTGTTTAGAATTAACGTATCGTCGTAGTAAACGGAAACGTTCTGGTAATCTAAAACGGGGGCAGAAGAAAATTCCATAAATTATTGGAAGACTTACAATGCAATAAACAACATATTATGCAATATCCAGCAATTGCAATTTCCCAAATTCCAGGTGATCTATCAGTGTTCTTAATACTTCTTCTTTGCCTTCAAGCCCATATCTGTCCATGTTTTTCAAAGGTCTGTCGGCTCTGAAATAGGCAATGAGAACAAAATTATCGTCCCTTAGCTGAATGTAGTCTGGGATTTTAGCTTTGCCTTTTACCTTAATAATGTACATCTCCACTAAATATTCACACTTTTATGGTCAGCGAGAAATTTAGCTAGACCTGAATCTGTTAAAGGATGTTTTAATAAACTGGTAATCACACTTAAAGGGCAGGTAGCCACATCAGCACCGATTTCTGCGCACTTTATGAGATGGATTGTATGCCTGATCGAAGCTGCTAAAATCTGGGTAGGATAACCGTAATTATCGAAAATAATCCTGATTTGTTCAATCAGTTTCATTCCATCATAAGAAATATCATCTAACCTTCCTACAAACGGAGATACAAAAGTAGCTCCGGCTTTTGCTGCCAATAAAGCCTGACCTGCAGAAAAAATTAATGTACAATTTGTTCTGATTTCACGTTCCGAAAAATACTTGATAGCTCTTATGCCATCTTTGATCATCGGTACCTTAACCACTATTTTAGGGTCAATTTCTGCTAGTTCTTCGCCTTCTTTGATAATTCCGGCATAGTCTACCGCTATTACTTCGGCACTTACATTGTCATCTACAATATTGCAAATAGCCTTATAATGGCTGAATACTTTGTCTTTTCCTGCAATTCCTTCTTTTGCCATTAGAGAAGGGTTGGTAGTTACACCATCCAAAACACCTAATTCGTAGGCTTCTTTGATTTCATTCAGGTTGGCAGTATCAATAAAGAATCTCATTAAGAAGGGATTATAAGTATGAAAGTATTATTATATTCAGAGTGGATGTAAGGGCTAACATCAAAATGGAAAAAAATGGCAAACCGAACATCGCACCGCTACAACCATCTACCCTTGCTCACTTCCGTACCTGGGGGATTCAACAGGAGCTGGTCGTGCCGATTTGCCGGTCGCAAAGTTAACAAATAGTTATTGGCAACAAAATGTAAATTTTAATAGTTAAAAATTATATCTAAAATAGTCCAATAAAAAATTTTAAATGTTATATCTTAATTACATTTCTGTTGCTGAATTGCCTGAAATTGTGAAACTTGCAGATAAATAACTTGTCTTGAGCATTCTCATTTTTGTTCACGAGGTTAACAATCGCGTAAAATATGCGTTTGACCTCACTTTTAAACAAATACTTAAAGTTCCTTTCAGCATTACTTCTGATAAGGATGAATATTTAAATTATTCCGGACCCAAATTTGTATACCGAAAATCACCGCTAGACAAAGGTTTGTTCTTCTATTCGGCAGATCTGTTGTTTGAAAAGAATTTAAAATTTCAGAACCTTCAAGTTGACAAATGGAATTCCCATTACATTTTCTATTTAAATGAAAATTACGGGGCTATGCCTTTTGACCCTTTTGCAGCCTCTTTTTATCTGGTAACACGATATGAAGAATATGTGACTAAACATAGAGATAGCCATAACAGGTTTGACCCTAATTACAGCCTTGCTAAAAGAAATAATTTCTTGCAGGAACCTGTTGTAAACCAATATGCAGAATTAGTTAAGAACATTATTTTAGAAGCTTATCCCCAGGTATTTTTTCCTGAAAGAAAATATACTTTTCAGCCGACTATTGATATTGACAATGCTTTTGCATATAAATACAAGAATCCTGTAAGAGTTTTGCCAAGTTTGATCAAAAGTCTGGTGAAGTTTAAGTTTGGAGATTTTTCCAGCAAGTTAAACGTAATTATGGGTGGTAAACAGGACCCTTATGATACTTACGAAAAGCAAATTGAGATCCATGATAAGTACCAGGTAAATCCAATTTACTTCTTTTTGCTAGGAAACAGAAGCAAGTTCGATAAAAACCTTCCTCATACCAATGTTCATTTAAGGAACCTAATCTCTACCATGGGTGATAAATATCAATTGGGAATGCATCCTTCATATTCTTCCAATAGAAGGAAATTTATGTTTGATATTGAGAAAAAAAGACTTGAGGAAATTAGTAAAAAGGAAATAACTAAAAGCAGGCAACACTTTTTAAAATTAACCTTGCCAGATACCTACCAAAATCTTATTGCAAAAGGAATTAGGGAAGATTATAGCATGGGATATTCTAAAGAAATTGGTTTTAGGGCAGGAATATGTTCTCCCTTTTATTTTTACGATTTAAAAAAAGAAGAGCATACCCATCTTTTAGTTCATCCATTTTGTGTGATGGATAGTACTCTTAAATTTTATTTGAAGGTTCGTTCTTCTGAAGTCTTATATACAATAAAACCTCTCATCGAAAAAGTAAAACTTTTGAAAGGAGAGTTAGTAATAATCTTCCATAACGAATCTATGGGCACTCATAAGATGTGGAGGAACTGGAATGAAGTTTATGAAACACTTGTGAGGGCTGCCAAGGCCAGATAGTTTAATATCCTGATTTGAAGTATTCTCATCATAAGGATATTGACCGTTCCAAGTGGGATTTATTAGTGCAGGAAAGTACTAATCCCCAAATTTATATGCTATCGTGGTACTTAGATATTACATCTCCAGGATGGAAGGCTGTAATATGGCCTAATTACGAAGCAGGTTTTCCTTTATTTGTAAAGAAATTATTTCTTTTTAGATATGTTCCAGTAGCACTACTTTCACAACAGACAGGGATAATTTTTAACAAAGGCTTTAATTATCAACAAGCTTTAAATCAGTTTTTTAAAAGCAATTTTTTTAAGTTTTTTATTCGGTTTACAGTTAACTTTCATTCTGGAATAGTATTGTCAGGTTTAGAATTGCAAGGGTCAGCAAGTTTTAAATTAAAAAAAAACTATGTGTTAAACCTGAATTCATCTGAAGAGGAACTTAACAGAAATTTTAATGAAAATAGAAAAAGGAATTTAAAGAAAGCTCATAAACTAGGTTGGAGTTGTATGCCGTCCGAAAACATTACATCTGCAATTGAAATGTATAAATCAAACCAGGGAGCAAAGCAAAAGGATCTGAAAAATGTTTACCAAATAATTGAAAAAATATTCTTTGAATGTTCAAATAGGAATTTAGCAGAACTTTATTGCTGTGTCAATGATAAAGGTGATGAACTTGCGTGGGGTTTTTTTGCAAAATCTGAAAAGAAAATTTATTACTTATTTGGATCCATGAATGAAGAAGGAAAAAAGCATAGTGCCATTTCTCTCATTTTTGAATACGTAATAAGCAAATATTCTAGTCAGAATTTGATATTGGATTTTGAAGGAGGAAATATTGAAGGAATAGGATCTTATTTTGAAAGTTTTGGCGCAAAACCTGAAACTTATTATTCATTAACCCGAAAGCTTATTTAACTAACTATTAAAGAACTCTTCGTGTTTCATGTAGGTGTTCATGTCTTTGTCTCCCCTGCCAGAAAGATTAATGACTAGTATCTCCTCCTGTTTAGGCTTTAAATATTCTAAAACTGCAATAGCATGTGCTGTTTCCAGCGCTGGAATTATTCCTTCTAACCTGCTTAATGTTTTAACACCTCGTAAAGCTTCTTCGTCTGTAATCGAATAGAATTTTGCCCTGCCAGATGCAAATAAGTGTGCATGAACCGGCCCTATTCCTGGATAATCTAACCCAGCTGAAATTGAATGTGGTTCTACAACTTGCCCATCTTCAGTTTGCATTAATAGTGTTCTGCTACCATGCAATACACCTGGTTTTCCTAGCGCAGTAGTAGCTGCAGAAAATCCAGAAGTTATGCCATGTCCGGCTGCTTCGACTGCAATAAGTTGAACATTTTCTTTATCGTAATAATAGTAAAAGGCTCCAGCAGCATTACTTCCACCTCCAACGCATGCTATAACATAGTCAGGATCTGATTTTCCTGTTTTTTCAGTTAATTGTTTTATAATTTCCTCACTTATAATGGACTGAAAACGAGCAACTAAATCTGGAAATGGATGAGGACCTACTACAGATCCAATAATATAATGAGTATCTTCAGGATTACTGATCCAATCACGCATTGCTTCATTTGTGGCATCCTTTAAAGTTTTGCTTCCGCATGTTGCAGGCCTTACTTCAGCACCCAATAGCTTCATTCGCTGCACATTAGGAGCCTGACGTTCTATATCAACTTCTCCCATGTAAATAATACATTTCATTCCCATCAGAGCACAAGCTGTAGCTGTAGCTACTCCATGTTGTCCCGCACCAGTTTCTGCAATGATTCTGGTTTTACCCAGCCGCTTGGCCAGAATTATTTGCCCAAGTGTATTGTTGATCTTATGGGCGCCTGTGTGACAAAGATCTTCTCTCTTTAAATATATATTTGTGTTGTATTTTTCAGAAAGCCTTTTAGCCAGGTATAAAGGAGTTGGACGACCCACATAATCTTTTAACAGATCTCTCCATTCTTTTTGGAAAGAAGCTTCATTTATGATTTCAAGATATTTTATTCTCAGTTCTTCAACATTTGGATAAAGCATTTCAGGAATGAATGCACCACCGAAATTGCCATAAAAACCTTTTTCATCAACAGAGAAACTTGTCATAGGAATAGGAAATGAAATTGTAAACACATGCAAATATAAGCAGTAACCTTTTTTTAGGCATGCTTGTTTAGGGATTTTAATATGATGTGTAAATAATATGGTTTGAAAAGCTTTAAGTACACTTATTTTATTCTGTTATTATTTACTTATACTTTAGTAAATGGTCAAAGTGATTCTACTGAACGTGAAAAACACATTAAAGCGGATAGCGTAGAACGTTTGAATTATGTGATTAATGGAAGGAACAGATTTACCATTTTCGTTTTTGCGTCCAGGTTTTCCAATGGAATTTTATACGGGGGAAATAGAAATCTTCTTTATTACCCCATTTCCCCAATAAATGTAGGCCTGGGATTTACCCACAAGTGGATTGGAGGCAGTTTTTCTTTGGTAGCAGCAGAAATAAATAAAGGGAAGTTTGAAGGTAATTACAATTTGAACATCCAAATAAACGCCTATGCAAGGAAGATCGGTGCCGATCTGGTATACTCTGTAAACAATGGATATTATGGGGCTAACTATAAAAGTTTTTTAGACCTAAATTTAAATGGGGCAAGCAAAGAACTTCCTTATTATAATGTGAAAATGGAAAGGTTAACCTTGAATTTTGTCAGGATATTTAATGGTCAGCGCTATTCTTTAAATGCACCTTTGGTTCAGGGGGAAATTCAAAAAAAGACATCATCTTCTTTCCTTATCAATGCAGCACTAAGCGGAGCATTTACCAAAAACGGTGATTCGCTTTATATCCCTGCCCCCTTATTACCCTTATTTGAGGGAAACACAATATTAAAACAGGCATATTTTTATAGCTTCAGTATTATGCCTGGTTATGGTGTAACCTGGGTTATCCGTAAAAAGTTTTTTGTAGGATTGGTCCCATCCTTCGGTCCAAGTTTTCAATACCATCATTTGCAAACGAGGGAAGGTGAAGAAGATAATTTTACAGTGTCCTATAAAATTTTAGGCCGGTTTGGTGCTGGTTTTCATTCTGAAAGGTGGACTTGCGGACTTTCACTTTTAGTAGACGCTGAAAATTATCCGTTAAAGCATAATACACACTTTTTAAATAATGTAGGCAAAATCTATTTCAGAATTGGTTATAAATTTAATGTTCCTAAATGGGCTGAAAAATACTCCAGGTTAATGGATAAATACCAAGGCAAAGTTGAACAAACCTTGCCCTTACACTGGCATTAATGAATCTTCAAGCAGAAACAATTACAGATTTTCCAGTTCGGATTTCACAAATTGCATTAATTCTTGAATATACTTTTTGGAGAAATCAAAGCGTATACCTGCCGTATCGTAAATCTCTTTGATAGGTTTTGTATATCCCAGTGATAAGGCTGCCATATATTGTTTTAGGCCTTTATCTGGATTTTCTTTGTAGTTTTTCCAAACTGCAACTGCTCCCAGTTGAGCAATCCCGTATTCAATATAATAAAATGGCACCTCATATAAATGAAGTTGTTTTTGCCAGATGTTATCTTTGAAAGTTTGCAATCCACTCCAATCTATAACACTGGAAGAAAAGGCAGAGTGTAATTCATCCCACTTGGTTTTGCGCTGATCTACTGTATGATTTGGATTTTCATAGATCCAATGTTGAAATTTATCAATAGTGGCTACCCATGGCAAAGTTTCTATGATTTGTTCCAGATGCATGCGTTTAGCTCTTTTCAAATCTTCAACATCCGGAAAGAAAATATCCCAATGGTCCATAGTTATGAGTTCCATACTCATAGAAGCAAGTTCTGCAGTTTCTGAAGTGATACCACGGAAGCTGTTAAGTTCTAAGTCTTTAGTTAAAACTGAATGAACTGCATGGCCACCTTCGTGCAAAAGTGTGATCATGTCACGAAAATTACTTGTGGCATTCATGAAAATAAACGGATAGCCTGTTTCTTCCATGGGATAATTATATCCTCCAGGTGCTTTACCTTTTCTTGATTCAAGGTCAAAACGGCCCATTTTTTTCATTTCTCTCAAGCAATCGCCTAAAAAGGGATCTAATTTATCGAAGCATTGTATAGTTTTTTGCAGAAGATCTTCTCCTCCTGAAAATGGCTTTAAAGCAGGTTTTCCTGTTTTATCTACACTCAAATCCCAGGGGCGTAGTTCTGAAAGCTTTAATTTTTGTTTTCGGTCTTCAGCTAACGCATTTAAAAGGGGGACGATTTCATTTTGAACGGCATCATGAAAATCAAAGCAATCTTCCTTGGTATAATCAAAGCGACCCATGGCCACAAACATATAGTCCCTGAAATTAGAAAAGCCAGCGTTTATGCCAATTGAGTTTCTTAGTAAAATTAGCTTATTGAATAAGTCGTTAAGCTCGTTGGCATCCTGAAGTCTTCTGTTATTTATTTTGCGGTAAACATCTTCTCTTTCTTTTCGGTCAGTAGACTGCAATTTGTCAGATGCTTTTGGTAAAGTGACTTCTTCGCCGTCGATTTCCACCATCATTTTGCCAACAATACCACCGTATTTCTGAGATTCCTGGGCTATTTCGGATAAAATAGGTACATTTTCTTCCCTGAAAACCTGAATATTTTTTTCAATGCTCCTGAACATGATTTCATATTCTTTGCCTGTCAGTTGAGCTTTGTAGGGAGATGCTAAAACTTTCTCATCAAGTTTATTAGAAATAGGAGAGATCTGAGGTTCTATTTCTGAAACAAAAAACGTGTAAGAATCAACTTTTTCCTGATCAGATGTATCGCAAGTCATGCGCACATATCTCCATGCGAGGTCTTCTGAAATAACGGATTCCAGTTCGCTCCTGTCTTTGAGCCATTTTTTAAGCTCATTTATATCAGACAAAGGTCTCTGAAGAATTTCTTCAAAGTATTGTTTGATATCGTCCCAGGTTTTTATTTTTAAATCTGAAGTAACAAAATTGCGGATAGCCATAATTCAATTTTCTGGTGTAAATATCTGAAAGTTTAATGATGATGCTAACGGTTCTTTTTACAGAAACCGTAAAATTTCTTTTGCTCTGGGTACATATTGTAGTTTTTGCATTTAGTATGTTTCAAATACGTTTTATCAGAGATTTTAAAAAATGTTATAATAGTCTTAAATTCGATTTCTATCTGAAGTTTATTATGTACGATTCTATAGTTATTGGTTCAGGATCTGGTGGGTTATCTGCGGCACTTTGCCTTGCCAGGGCAGGTCAAAAAGTACTTGTATTAGAAAAGCACGACGTGCCTGGTGGTTGGTGTCACAGTTTTCTGATCAATGGCCAGCGTTTTAGCCCAGGAGTTCATTACTTAGGAAAAATGGACAAAGGACTATCTTCTGCTGATCTATTAGAAGGCCTCGAGATTGCCAATGATCTTACCTTTTTTCGTATGAATCCTAAAGCTTACGAGCATTGCTGGATAGAGAATGAGCGTATCGATATGCCAGGAAATCCGGACCAATTATATGATTCACTTTCAAAGCGCTTTCCCACTGAAGCAAAGGGATTAAAGAAATATTTAAAACTGGTTCAACAAGTTAGTTCACAGCTTTTTCTTATACCAAAGCTAAACGGCTTTTGGGATCATGTTACCATTCCATATCGTACAGCACAGTTGGGTAAGTATGGATTGTTTAGTTTGAAAAGAGTTATTGACTGGCATATAAAAGACCCCTTGTTAAAAGCAGTATTAAATGTGCAATGTGGAGATCATGGTTTGCCTCCCGGACAGGCAAGTTTTCCTTTGCATTGTGCTGTAATGGACCATTACCTGGATGGTGGTTTTTACCCAATGGGTGGGGGAGCCGCAATTGTAAAAGCACTTACCAATGCAATAAAAAAACATGGTGGTGAAATAAGAACTTCGCAAGGCGTAAAGAGAATTTTGCTAGAAGAAAAAGGTAAGAAAAAGCAAGTAATAGGAGTAGAGCTTGAAAATGGAGAAAAGATTTTAGCAAATAGAGTGGTTTCAAATGCAGATCCACATCAAACCTATTTTAAACTTATTGGGAAAGAAAACCTTAGTGAAAGCCTCATTAAGAAACTTTCGAAAACCAAATACTCAGTTACTTCGCTCATATTATTTCTAACTGTAGATATTGACGTTAGAAAAGCTGGTTTGGATTCTGGTAACATTTGGATGATGAATAATAAGGATATGGATGCCTTATTTAATGACATGTCTGCTAAAGATATCCTGACAGGAGATGAGTTTCCAGGAGTCTTTATAAGCTGCACGTCGCTTAAAGATCCTGCAAGTTTCAATGGCCGCTATCATAATATTGAAATAGTAACCTTCATAAATTACGAGCCGTTCAAACAATTTGAGAATGAAGGCGAAGTAAGGTCTAAAGCTTACCTGGAAACCAAAAGGCGGGTTATGGAAAAACTCCTTAATAACCTTCAAAAAGTAATACCTAATATTCGTGAACACATTGTGCAGATGGACCTTGGAACACCTATAACCAATAATTATTATGTGAATACAACAAATGGATGCGTTTACGGAACTGAAAAAAGTTTCAAACAAACAGGTCCTTTTGCCTTCAGAAGCAAATCTGAAATAGAAAACCTGTACTTGTGTGGTGCAAGCGTAATGGCGCATGGAGTTATGGGAGCGGCAAATTCAGGGGTTCAGACGGCATCACAAATCTTAAAATGCACAACAGATGATTTGATTGGACCTAAACCAGGCCAGAATTTAAAAATTTACGATGCAGAAGATAGCTCACAGTGGCCAGAATTTATTCTTCAAAAAATGGAACACAAAAGGAAAACATTTAAAGAAATAGAACAAGTAGAATAGTATGTTTGAATAAGATTTAGCCCTTTTTAAAGCGTAATTTAGCCTTAATCCTACTACCTAAAGAATTAGGATCAAATTTCTTTTCATCATCTCCAATAAGATAGGCATAAGGTTTTAAACCCTCGATATGATCAAAAACTATTTTCACTATGCCCAGCATTGGTGTAAATAAAATCATTCCAACAGCACCCCAGATAAGTCCGCCAATTAATATTATCAGTATCGTAAAAAGAGCATTTAGATGAACTTTGCCTCCCACTACATTAGGTTCAATAAAATAATTGTCCAGTGTTTGAACTCCTACCAGGAGAACTATAACCCAGATAGTTGGATTAATTGAATCTTCCGTAATCAGGGACATAAAAATTGGAAATAAACCTCCGGTAACTGTACCTACATAAGGTAAAATGGTAAGTAGCGCGGCCAAACAACCTAAAAGGATTGCGCTTTTAATTCCGATAATTAATAAACCTACTGAAAATATTATTGCCTGCAAAGTCATAGAGATAGCCCTGCCTGTTAAGTATGATTGGCTTATTTTTGTTATTTCTGACAGTTCCTTCCTTACCTTCTCGGCATCTTCATCTTTATAAAGGCGAAGAAAAAATGTTTCATATTTTTCTTTGTTAAACAGTAACAAATATGTGAATACCAACATTAATATGATGGTAGCAATAGTTCCTGTAATACCGCCTAGAATATTTCCGGCATATTTCCCCATTGAATCCTTGGCATTTGATAGCTGAGTTTTCAAAAACAGAATCTGTTCGTTGGGTGAAATATTGAACTTTTCTTTTATCATAGTTTGGCCTTGGACCAGGATGGAATTTGCCCTTTTCTCAATTAGAGGCATGTCTTCAGAAAAATTCATGAATTGAGCAGTAACAATTGTCAATACTCCAGTTATACATATTAGCAAAATCAAGACACAGATAAGTGAGGAAAATGTACGAGGCATACCTTTATTGTCCAACCAGGAACACAATGGAGCCATCAACATGGAAAGCATAATAGCTAAAGCGATAGGTTTCAAAACCTGGCTTGCATACACCAACACACCAACTAGAAGAACTCCTAGCAATAAAATTTGAATTATTTTAGTAAGGCTTAATTTCATGATAAAAATTTTTTATAAATCGAAAACATTATGCCATTGATAAAATGCTTAAGATTTATTTGACGCACTAAATATGGATACAAAACTTGATAGATTTATTTCTGCACAGAAGCGCACTTATCTTATTGCTAAATCCGAAATAAAAAATGGCAAAAAGCAAAGCCATTGGATGTGGTTTGTTTTTCCCCAGATAAAGGGATTGGGTTATAGTGAAACTTCCAAGTTTTATGGAATAGAAAATGTTCATGAGGCAAAAGATTACCTGGAACATCCAATTTTAGGCAGTCGACTTATTGATATTTGCAATGAGTTACTATTGTTAAAGAATAAAACTGCTAATCAGGTATTTGGAAGTCCGGACGATTTAAAGTTAAAATCTTCGATGACGCTTTTTGATTTTATTCAAACTGAAAAGGTTTTTAAAAATGTGTTAGAAAAATATTTTAATGGTGAAAGGGATCAAATGACCTTAAACATTATTGCTGCCAGTCAAGTTATTTAACTCCTTAATGAGCCACAAATCTGCTTTTACATGTGAATTGAGTAAATTGCAGTATTATGAATAACAAGCCTCAAAAACCGAAATCTCCAAAGTCTTCAAAACCGGGTATTTCACCTAAATTAAAACTTTCAAATTCCACAAAATCTAAGCCTACAAGCAAGCCATCTTTCAAAAAGATTGCTGTATCTACTCAACCTTCTACTAAAACCGCACGACCGGTTAAGAAATCTTCCCTTAGGGAAGTTTTTTCAGAATTGAACGATAAAAAACCTGCACATTCTCAGTCTCTCGTAAAAGACATTTCAAAATCTACACCAAGTGCTCAACTAAAATATTATATCATTTTCAAGCCTTTTGGGATGATGACCCAATTTTCCAGGGAAAACGAAAAGCCAACATTAGCTGATATTAAATTTGATTTTCCGAAGGATGCGTATCCTGTTGGAAGGCTTGATGCCGATACGGAAGGATTATTGTTGCTTTCTAATGATACAAGTCTCAATAGTAAATTGTTAAATCCTGTCAACGGACATAAAAGAACTTATTTGGCACAGCTGGATGGAACAATTACTGAAGATGCAGCGAAACAGCTAAGAAAAGGAGTTAGTATAACCATTGATGGCAAGGCATATAAAACACTTCCAGCTGAGATAAAACTGGTCAAAGAAGAGCCAGTACTGCCACCAAGAAATCCACCAATACGGGTTAGGGCAAATATTCCAACTTCTTGGGTGGAATTAACCTTAATAGAAGGGAAAAACCATCAAGTCCGAAAAATGTGTGCAAAAGCTGGATTTCCGGTATTAAGATTGGTAAGAATTAAAATTGGGAATCTGACCCTAGGCAATCTTCAACCTAATAAAGTAAAAGAACTAAGCGAACAGGAGATTGAATCCTTAGTGAATATTTAGGTAATGGGTAATAGCTAATGGGTAAAAGGGAATAGAGAAAAAATAATAATCCCTATACCATAGGAGGTTTCATTTTCAGTTGACTTTTCAATAAAATATATAGGGTACTCTTTCCCTTTTTGTTGAGGCTTTGTTTCCTTTAAAATTTAAAGCATGCAAAAGTTTGAGCATATTTTCTTTTTTGTCTTCCTTGTGCTTTTCATGCTTTCCTTTATTCTCAATATTATTCTGTATAATTTTCTGGGCTTGTCTTAAGTTATAATTGCTGTTGCTCTCTATCTCTTTTTGTTTCCGATGGGAATGGTGTTTTCCGGTATAGGGTTCAATTTTAACCGGGGTCGAATTAGCAGAAATATTATTTTTCTGGTCCGGAGCCGTGTTTTTAGCTGACTTACAACCACAAATCAAAGCCAATAGCATAATTATTAAATAGTTTTTCATCTTATTACGGTAACACTACCCTGTAATTTGTATGGCCCTTTATAACGTTCTTTTCCTTCATAAGTTACCACCCAGGGGTAAACACCAATTGGCATAGGCTCTCCTCTGTAGTTTCCGTCCCAGCTGGTATATGGATTTTTTGATTCAAATATTATTTCGCCCCAGCGGTTAAAAATAAGGAGTTGAAATGCTTCTACAAAAGCTTCTTTTACATCAAAAAATTGATTGTTTGCGCCACCAGGAGTAAATGCAGACGGTACAAATAGCCGCGGAGCACATATCTCACTTACATTAAAAACTTTCGTGCTTTCACATTTAAACTGGTTATAAACTTTTACAAAATATGTGCCTCCTTTTGACACATTTATTGACCTGCTACTATTTCCGTCAAACCATTTATAGCTATTATAGATTCCGGCATCTATAGCTACTGATGGTACACTTTCAGGACAAAAAACTAAATCTGGCGGATTGTCTACCAAAGGTTTAGAGGCAAAAGTTATATTGTTTGAGGCGGTGTTACTGCAATTTCCAAATCCATATTTTAAGGTATAAATCCCTGGTTTTATTACTACTGCAGTATCTCCCGGGTAGACAAAACCTCCGGGGCCTGTCCAAACATATTTTGCATTTAAAATCGGGTTACTTAATAGTGTGCCATTAATTTTTAAAACGGTCCCTTCACATACAAGAGTATCCTTTACTTTTAATATTGGTTTTGGAAAAACATATAGACTGGCAGTAATTGTATCAATACATCCTGCTGAATCTTTTATGCTCAGTTGAAAACTTGTTGTTGTGTTCACATTGGTATGGTAAATGTTGGTAATATTTACAACATTACCTGCTTTGTTTCTCCATGTATACTTAAGGCCGGGAACGAGAGTTGCTTTTACTGTGCCTTTTTCACCGGTGCAAACAGTATCTCCGGTGGCTTTAGCCAATGGTTCCGGCCTAAGCATGATTTTAACAGAATCCCTGGCTACTTTACAGCCGGAGTTAGCGTCTGAAAGAAGGAAGAGGGTCACTGCGGACGTTCTACTTTCAATAGCAGATGGGTAGTAAACTGGATCTAGTACTGTATCTGATGGAGTAAAAGATCCTGATCCGCCTGACCACTTCACTGAGGCTGAATTTAGCTTAGTGCCATTCAATTTATAACCCGTAGTAGCGAGCCGACAAATTACTCCATCAGGGCCTGCATTTACTCTTACCGGAAAAAAATCAAGCATTGCAGAATCCTTTACCTGACAAGTTCCCTTGCTGTATGCTAAAACATACTTTCCTTTTATGTTTGTTATAATAGAAGAAGTTGTATCTGGCATTAGAAATCCATCCCTAAACCAACTATAGGCAATTGGGGCAAGCGAGGCGTTGATTATATCAGAAGAGATGGTAACTGTTTTGTCTTCACAAACAAGTTGATCTGAAATATTTATTTCCGGTTTTAAAAAAACCGTTGCAATAGCAGAATCTTTACTGATGCAACCATCCTTTGATTTGTAAGAAACAATAGTCTTAAAAGAAGTATCAGCCTTGCTAGAATAGTTTGAAGTTGAATTGACAACATTGCCATTTCTTGTCCATGAATAATACCCGGTAGAAAATTGTGTTGCCTGAAAATTTACATTTCCTCCGGTACAAACTATCTGGTCGTCAACATGGATAGGAATTGGCAGTGGATACGTAACAATCAATGAATCGGCATGAGGAATACAATTACCTATATTGGTAGTGATTAGCGTAATGGTGCTCTTTCCTAAATCTATTTCTGAAGGACCCGGAATATATTCGGCAATAAGAGATGTATCAGAAGGAGAAAACACGCCTCCACTGCCTTTCCATAAACCTGTGCGAGTTGCCTGTACTGCAC